>JBDUEO010000033.1:0-13494 GCA_040002335.1 Parafilimonas sp.
ATGGTTATTTATGGTGGCTTAAATATTTAGATGCAGATGGCGTAAGATATTACACTAAAGCAGCACAGGGAAATGGCGGACAAAAGATTTATATATTAAAAGAGCAAAATATGGTGGCTGTTATTACGGGCGGAAATTACAATAGTCAATCGCCTTCAGATGAATTGATGAAAAAATATATTCTTCCTGCGTTTAACAAAAAGAAATAATTCGTTTAGTAAATTCACGAACGTACAATACGAATATTGCCAAAGTGCAGGCCGATGCAACGAATTTTTTAAAGTACTTATAGTTCAAGTTCGGCATTATAAATTACCAGGTGCAAACAGCCTAAACCTTTTTTACATGCTCCAGAATATCACCAGGTTGGCAATCCAAAACTTTACATATCGCATCTAAAGTGCTGAAACGAATTGCTTTTGCTTTGCCGGTTTTTAATATTGAAAGGTTTGATAAGGTTAAATCTACTTTTTCTGAAAGTTCATTTAACGACATTTTTCGTTTCGCCATCATCACATCAAGGTTTACAATAATTGGCATAACTTATACTGTTAAGAGGTTTTCTTCCTGAATTTCGATTCCACGTTTAAACACCTGGGAAATAATGTAAACAATACCGGCAATGAAAAGATATTCATCTCCAATATTGTTAGCTGGTAACTGTATGCCCGTAGCTTGCAGGAGGTAATAAATATATATCTTCCAGAAAATGCTGCTTACTATCCAAACACCAAGCAACAGGTAAGCAATTCTTTCTAATTTTTTTTCTACTTCCATTGAAAAAGGTGTTTGAAGTTTTAGCTTCGACAGCAACCCAAATACCACATTCCAAATAAGGGCTTTTAAGGCTGAGACCGCAATCGTCAAACACATGGCGTAAACATAAAACCAAATACTATGGTTACGGATGCTGAATATATTTATGTCTACTTCATAAGTACGTTTTGCCCAATCAGGATTTATAAAACTTGCTACAAGAGTCAGCAACTGGCTTCCGCACAAAATTGAATACCAAATACCGCCCAGTAAGGCTAAATATTTCGAAACTATTAAAATTGTCTCTGTTTTTGTTTTCATGTAAATTTGTTGTTGATGCAAATATAAATAAATATTTATTGAATATCAATAAATATTTATTAAAAAGAGAAAATAATTTATCAATTCATAAGTTGATTAAAATTAATAAGCAAGCTATTCACAACAATTCAAGTGCTCTGTGTTTAACATGTAAATTACATTTCATTTTTCTATCATCGAAGTGGCCCATATTTATTTAATTCAATAACTTTAATATGCAGATTCACACAGCAAATAAGGAATAACGTTTGGCAAACCATACTAATAAAACAAAACCTTTGATTGAGGCTTCTAATTTTCTGGGTAGTTTTTTTGCATTTACATTATTACAGCAGTTTTATATAGTGAAAACTTACAGGTTACGATAATGATATTGGTTTAAATTAAATACTTTTAAACAGGAGATACTAAAAATTGTAAGCGGGAAAACTTTCGCATATTTTTGATTCATGTTGCTGCTCTTTACCTACTTTAAATTGATTGCAAGGAATGTAGCCTGACAATATGATAGAGAACTTTAAACTTCTTATTTTATAATTAATGGCATAATGGAAACTAACAATTTTAATATCCTGCTTGCTGACGACGATGAGGACGATTGCATGTTTTTTAAAGAGGCTTTAGACGAGCTTTGTCTGCCTGTAGCATTAAATACAGTGGGTGACGGAGTTGAACTGATAAACTTGCTTGAGAGCAATTCAGTCCACCTTCCACAAGTGCTTTTTCTTGACCTGAATATGCCACGTAAAACAGGACTTGAATGTTTGTCAGAAATAAAACAAAATGAAAAATTAAAGAAGCTGCCTGTTATTATATATTCTACTTCTTCAAATCCTGAAGTGATGGATTTGCTTTACCGCAAAGGTGCGCAACATTACATTCGGAAACCAGCCGATTTTGCGAATCTGAAATCGGTAATCAATAAAGCTATTGCATTAAGCGGGCTAAATAAAATGCTGCAACCTGCAAAAGAAAAATTCGTGATACAACCTTAAATGAAATGCTATGGATGCAATTGATGAACATAACAGCCTTAAGTTTCTTAACGGAGGCGGTGAAATGAGCGGCCTGATCCGGCAAAAAGATTGGAGTAAAACCACCCTTGGAAAAATACATACATGGCCTGAAAGTTTACGCACTACGTTGGGAATTATATTGCACTCAGCATTTCCCATGTTTTTATTTTGGGGCGATGAAATGATTTGTTTTTATAATGATGCTTACAGGCCAAGCCTGGGAGCTGATGGAAAACATTCTGCCATCGGGAAAAAAGGAAAAGAAGTGTGGGCAGAAATATGGGATTTTATTGGTCCGTTATTGAATCAGGTAGTTACAACAGCTAAGCCGGTTTCCTTCTTTGACCAGCTTGTTCCTTTTTATCGCAATGGAAAGCTGGAAGATATTTACTGGACTTTTTGCTATAGCGCAGCCTATGGCGCTGATGGTAAAGTAAATGGAGTATTGGTTACCTGCACAGAAACAACTGACACCGTATTAACCAGGAAGGCATTGGAAGAAAGTGAACGACGGCTGCGGTCAACGATTTTGCAGGCACCTGTTTCCATTGGTATTTTTCGGGGTAAAGACTATTTAATAGAAATGGCTAATGCAAGGGCGCTTAAGATGTGGGGAAGAAAAGAAGAAGAAATTTTAAACAGGCCAGTATTTGAAGCAATGCCTGAATTAAAATCGCAAGGAATAAAAGAATTGCTGGATGATGTGTACAACACAGGAAAATTTTTTTCTGCGTCGGAACTTCCCGTTCAAATGATGAGAGATGGAAAATTAGAAACGGCTTATGTAAATTTCAGCTATGAACCGTTGTATAATTCGGGCGGAGTAATTGATGGAGTAATGGCGGTAGCTTCGGATGTTTCAGAACAGGTAACCTCGCGTAAAATAATTGAAGCGAATGAAGAAAAATTAAATATAGTAATTAGCGCAAGCGAACTGGGAATTTATGATTTGGATTTGCAGAGCGACCTGGTTGAATGCTCGCAAAGATTGCATGAGATATTTGGATATACTACTGGCGAAAGATTAAGTCACACTGCTTTTCTCCATCACCTTTTTCCGGATGATGTAGCGGTTCGCGACAGTGCATTCAGGCGCGCATTGCAAACAGGCACTTTAGATTACCAGTCAAGAATTTTACTTCGCGATAAATCTGTTGGTTGGATTGAAGTAAAGGGCAAAATATTCTATGATGAAGAGAAAAATCCAAAAAAAATTATTGGTACCTGCCGCGACATAACGGAAGAAAAAAATTATCGTAAAAAGTTAGAAGAGCGTGAACAGAAATTCCGTTTGCTTGCTGACTCGATGCCGCAGCAAATTTGGACTGCTAACCCACAAGGGAGTATGAATTATTTCAACAAATCAGTTTTTGATTATTCGGGCTTATCTCCTGAACAGATAAATAAAGACGGATGGATACAGATTGTGCATCCTGACGACAGGGAAAGAAATATTAAAAAGTGGGTTGAATCTGTTACCACCGGGAAAGATTTTTTATTTGAACACCGCTTTTGCAGGTATGATGGGGAATATCGCTGGCAATTAAGCCGCGCTATACCACAAAAAGATGAGAACGGCAATATTCAAATGTGGGTAGGCACGAGCACAGACATACAGGAACAAAAACAATTCAGTGACGAATTAGAAAAAAAAGTTAAAGAAAGAACTGCTGAACTTGTACAATTGAATGAAACATTGACAAAAAGTGAAGAGCGTTATCACCTCATGGTTAAAGAAGTTCAAGACTACGCAATTCTCTATCTGAATCGGGAAGGCATTGTAGAAAACTGGAATGAAGGTGCAGAAAAAATTAAAGGCTACAAGGCCGAAGAAATAATTGGTAAAAGCTTTTCAAATTTTTATACAGAAGGTGACAGGAAAGGGCAGCTTCCACAAAAACTATTAAACCTGGCGGCACAAAATGGTAAAGCGGTGCAGGAAGGATGGCGCCTGAGAAAAGACGGGAGTTTATTTTGGGCAAGCGTAGTTATTACCGCACTTCATAATGAGAAAAAAGAAGTAATAGGTTTTTCAAAAGTAACCCATGATTTAACAGCTAAGAAAGAAGCAGACGATGCATTAAAGGTTAAACAGTTTGAACTTGAACAAAAAAACATTGAGCTTGAGAAAATGAACAAGGAACTGCAATCATTTGCATACATATCAAGCCATGATTTGCAGGAGCCATTACGAAAAATTCAAACCTTCGCAACCCGGATAACAGAAACAGAAAAAGAGAATCTATCTGAAAATGGAAAAGATTTATTTAAAAGAATGCAAGCATCAGCGGAGCGCATGCAATCGCTCATTGATGATTTACTTTCCTATTCACGCACGCATACTTTAGAGCGCGATTTTCAAAAAGTAAATCTCAATACTGTTGTTGAAAAAGTAAAAGAAGAACTCAAAGAAGAAATTCAGCAAAAAAATGCCACTATTGAAAATCACGCTATATGTGAAGTAAATATCATTCCATTCCAGTTTCAGCAACTTTTTTACAATCTTATAAGTAATTCCCTAAAGTTTGCAAATGCTGACCAGCGCTTGCACATAACAATAGAAAGTGAACATGGTAAAGGCAGTAAATTTGAAAACCAGGGCTTAAATAGTAACGCGGCCTATTGCCATATAACTGTTGCAGATAACGGAATAGGTTTTGAATCGCAATACAAAGAAAAAATATTTGAATTATTTCAACGCCTTCATGGAAAGAACGAATACCGGGGCACCGGCATAGGCCTTGCGATAGTAAAAAGAATTGTAGAAAATCACAACGGCATTATTACAGCAAATGGCGAATTAGGCAAAGGCGCAACATTTGATATTTATCTTCCTGTTGATGGTAGATAAATTACCACGACATCAAAGATTTTTGCAAAACCTGCACACTTGCTTTCGCCGCGTGAGTATAAGATATGAAAACAGAAAATAAATGAAAACTTTTATAAGAGTGGCGAATTATCATTAGCAAAAAATAGGCTAAATAATTTTGTTAATTGAGTTTGAAGCACAATTTTTTTTAAGCAGTTTCCCATTAATAAAAAGTACTGAAATTAGCATAGCCTCGTGAATGAAAAAGGCTAAAACATTTGATAATTATTTGACAGGCTTTTATGTCTTTAAGTGTATGCAAGAGAGATTTAGTTCTTTTTATTAATTTGTAATTTTTACCGCCACCGCAGATCATACTTTTTCTGGCATGATTATTCTTTTACCAATACTAAAATAAAAATTATGTTCAAGTTATTACAAGCCGCTTTAATTGGTATAGGTATTGGAATTTTAATTGCACCCGATAAAGGTTCTGCTACAAGAAGGAAAATTTTAAATGCCGTATCCGATTACAAAGATGATGCACAAGATTACCTGGAAGATACTTATGATACCGTAAAATCTAAAGCAGAAGATGTAGCACATAATGTAAAGACTAAGGCTAAAAAGATGGCCGGCAAGGCAAATTCAAAAGCAGACGATCTAATACAAGATGTAGAAAACAATTAATTTTTTATAAGCAACTAAATAAAGCTTTTTGTCACTAATTTCTTTGCAATTTGTATTATAATATTCGTTGTTATTTGAGACCGTTGCAAGAAATTATAGAAGTTTCAAAAATCATCATACTCAATTTGTACAGGACCGTACAAACCTGATGGTGATAATTTAGAGCTGCTGTCAAAATAATTCCATGTAGTAAAACAATATCTCTTTTTTGAAGGGCGAGGCTCTTTGTTAAGAAACCAATCCGGGAACTCTTTTAAATACGTTCCGCTGTTATAAAAATATTGATTGGGCAGCCATTGCATATCAGGCGGCTGCTGTTCATCACCAATTAAGCGGTTTGCCCAAACATTGGTTACTTCAATTTTTAATTCATTGGTCGTCTTTAGAAAAGAAACAGGAATATTGATCTTCCACGGAGCCGTCCATACAATACCAACCTCTTTATCATTTATAAAAAGACGTGCAATACAATTTACTTTACCAAGGTTTAAATAGATTTTTCGCTGCTGATGCATAAAAGCAGAATCAGGCATTGTAAAAGTTTTGAAATATATAGCTGTTCCACTGAAATATTTAATTCCTTCATCGCTGTTGGCAGTCCAGTCAGTAAGTGTTTCAAATTGTACAGGCTTTGCAGGACCGCCCCAGGCAGAATCAAATGTTACCATCCAGTTACTGTCAAGCAACATGATTGGCTTGGCTGTTGCAAAATTGGATGCTGTGTTGGAGTGCGCAGTAATTTTATTTCTGAACACAATAAAAAAACTTTGTGCATCATCAAAATCAATGGGTATGCTGGTTTTGCCATCTTTTTCAGTAAACGCAGATAGTTTGCGCATGTTACCGGTAACAGGGTCCCATAATTCCGGTTGTTTGCCTTTAATATTAAAACTGCAGTTGGCCCTGCCGGGATAATGCGAGGTATTTGCAACAAAATAAATATCAGTATTGCTATCCCTTCGGTGAATTTCTTTAATAACCATATTTGTATTGCTTAGCTGCAATCCAAAGTCTTGCAAAGAAGGCGGTACATAATGTCCCCATTGCAACAAAGCTGCACAACGTTGCAGGTAATATACCATGGCTTTTGCTGGCTTCCACCAGGTTTGTGTACGGTCGAAATGGGTACCCCATTGGCCCATAGCAGCGCCGGGTTTGTATGTATCATCCCAGGGTTGTTCTGTAAACCGGTGTATGATGAGTTTGTTTACGCCAACACAAAATGCTTCATCACCAATTGGTTTTAACCATGCAGGCGTTTCTGTCCACTTACTATAAACAGGTTGCCCTGTAAATGCTTCGGCAGCAAATATGTTTTGATTGCTGCTTCTTAATGGCTTGATCAATCCATCCAGTTCGTATGGTGAATATGTTCCGTCATTGGTCCAGAATTCACCCATCACATTTGATATGAGCGGAACAACTTCATCTACCTTCCATGGCCCCCCATAAGGCTCACAATAAAAATTTAAATGGGCAGCCTTAAGTTTTTCGGCAATGGTAGTAAAGTAAACATCTCTAAATAAATCTTCAACGGTTTTTTCAAAGTCTGATTTAAAAGTTTCCGTTTGCTGAATACCTTCAATAGTACGTCCCGCAAATGTTGCGAGGTATGGTAACAGGTCATAACCCCGACGCGCTAAAAATTCTTCCCTCATTTTTGGTGTCCATGTAGCATCGTTTTCTTCGTAGCTGTCGAAATATAGATGATCCACAGTACTGCCAACTAAACTGCCAAGATGATTTTTCATTTCATTTATTATATGATCCAAATGAAATGAAACCGCTTCCTTATTCATTTTATCACACTCAAAACCTGTTGCCTGCCATTGTGCAGGCTGGCTTTGCTCACCCATCAGCGTATGCCCAAAGCGGTATATTACCCATTCACCTTGTGGTGCCTGCCAGCTAATGCTTCCGTCAGGCTGCATAAATTCACTAAGGTTAATAACGGAGCTTTTTAATACCGTATCTCTTGAAGGCATCGCTATTACGGCAATATCTTTATAATAGGTTTTGCGCTCTTCAATTATTGGCATTTCTATTTTGCCGGTTTTGGGATTGTATGTTGGAAAGATTGCGTTTGCATGCACGTCAACGGTAGGTTTTTTTAAGTGTATTTCCTGCTTTTTGCCGTTGCCTGAAATGATGGTTTGCGACCAGCATAGTTCCTGCATAGAAAGCTCGGGCGTTATCCATGTACCACCACTGGTAGAATAACCGGCGCCATCAAATAAACCCATGGTCATGTTCAATCTTTTCGATTCTGTTGCTGCGTGCTGAACCATTACCCACCAGGGTTCAGTCCATGCAATAATATCAGGTGTGGGATCTTTTCCTATAGGTACGCCCAATGGATTAGTCATATCAGCCAGGCTTATTAATGTAGTGGAATTAAAGCCTTCTTCTTTCAGGGCTTGCAAATCTTTGGTAATGCCTGTTTTGCTGACGTTTGAGCCCATCCACATCCATAATACGCCGGGTTTTGCAGACTCAGGCGGGTGAAGAAAAAGCTGCTCCGGGTTAGATGCAGGAATATTATTTACAATTTGTTTTGGCGGCTGCGTAAATGATATTATAGTTATAAAAGATAACAGCGCGGTTAGCATTATATAAAGAATGTACTGTTTCATTGTATAATTAAATTCAGCCAAAATAACTCTTATAAAATTAAAAAAGCAGTTCAAAAAATTGTCAGGTTACGGAAAGAAACAATAAAAAAGCAAATCACAAACACATCACGCATTAAGCAAAGTTTACAACTTCTCTTGATTTATGCTGAAGTTAAAATTTGCCGGTGAAGCATCAATAAGAACGACGGTCGTGGTGCCCTCATGGCAATGAATGAAACATCAGGAAAAGAAGATTTAATAATATTAAGATTGCTCTATCAAATACTGATGCCGGTATAAAAATCTTTATGTGAGTTGAGAATGTAAAATAAACTGTGTAAGAGGTTAAGTGCTTAACTTTAAAACACAGAAGGTGGAAAACAAAGAAAACAAACCGTTCGGTTATAAACTGGCAAAGCAACAAGTAAAAGAGCAACTGCACAGCTGCAATCATTATTCAGCAAGGGAGGTGCATTTGTACCCTTGATAAAGAGATGCTACATTCAACTATTTAAAGGAGAGTTCGAAGCGCATCTGGATGAACGCTTCTTTTGTGCAGTGGCATCAATAAAAACATGTATGCTTTGGGTTGCTTAAATACCGAACTGATTATGTTACTGAAATTATAGCATATGAATCACAGGGAAATTATCTTAACTCAGAAAATATTTCTATGGACAGGTATCCTAAAGGTCTTATTGAGGCAGAGAACAACAACATTGTTGTTATTCAGGATTACACCAACACAAATTCTATCTCTGTAATGCAACTTGATGTAAATTAAAAATACTGTAAGCCTTCTTTATCGCATTTACCATCTGTTATAGCCATAACCATAGTGTCTGCCACCGTAATAAGGTCTGCCGTAATATACTCTTGGAGCATAATAATGAGGAGGCCCGGTTCTTACAACAACACCTGATGGATAGCAACCAGCAAATGAAAAAATCATAATGAGTAATGAGAATACAACTAAAATACGCTTCATAATATTTAACCCTTATTGATTTAAAAAAGGGATACTGTATGACTCATTTTACTCAGCAAAGATTAGTTTGAACAATTAATTCTCTCTGATTCTTGATTAATCATGATTCCATGTTCTATGTGAAGAAAAATCAAAAGAACATTGAAACAAATTTCGTTTCAATCTTAATTCTCAATTGTAGGCGGCCAAACCCTGCTACACTTCCTGCACATTCCATTATATGAAGCATGAATCAGGTGTAGCATTTAATAAAACTTTTAACAGCAATGAATACAAACTACCTTTGCGGGTAAATAAAAATCATGAAAGAAAAAGGAACAGTAAAGTTTTTCAACGATGCAAAAGGTTTTGGTTTTATAACGGGTAGTAATGGCAAGGATTATTTTGTTCATTCTTCAACACTAAACGGATCGGTATTATCAGAAGGCACTAAAGTTGAATTTGAAGGAAGGCAGGGACAAAAAGGCCTTGAAGCTATTAACGTAGTTGTAATTAGCTAATGCTTAAATACCACTAATCAATATGATGAATTGATTACAGGTTTCCCTGTAAAATATTTATTTTTTACAGGGAAACCTTGCACACATCCTAAACTGCAATGATTATATCATTGCCTGGCACTCACTATTTCGGTAACTGAAGTGTATTCCCGTCGCCCTGCCTGCTGCAATACCAATAATAGCAAGCGCAGGCACCATGTATTGAAATATGCCTGCCAGTGTTACATCAATATGGAATGTAGCGGTACTATTTACAACATAAGCAATAAGAAGAAAAAATACCAGCCCTATTATTAGGGCAAAATGTAATACAGTTAAAGCCTTAAAATATTGTCGGACGATTTGTTGAGGCATGGCAGGTAATAATTAAATAAGCAGTTTAGTATTAATAACAGCAGGCAAGATAATATTTATTTTGGCTACCGCTATTAGCCTTCAACCCTTTTGAATCAACCAAAGATTTTGCTGGCAATAAGAAGATGAGGAGAAAAAACTCACTTTTTAATAAATTTTATTTCCGCATGTTGAACACCTGATGAAATGCTTAGATAATAAACGCCGGTAGGAAGTTGCTGAACATCCAGCTCATTTGTGTTTTTTATAACTCTAAACATAACCATTTTACCGGCTGCATCATACACAGATACCTGTGTTTCTTCATGGATGTTTAAAGCGTTGATATGAATAATACCTGTAACAGGATTTGGATATACAGAAACTAAAGAATTTTGTTTGGCTGGCTGCGATAAGTAATTACTTATTGCAGTTGCACCTTGATATTTATATCGTGCTACTATATCCCAGTCGGTGGTTATAAATTTATTTGGCGATTGCATCAAAACCTGATGTGCCACATTGCCGGTTGAAAAAGATCCGTTCACTCCAAACGCAGAATCTATTTTTCCATCTTCTGTATACCTTATAATGGTTGGCAAGTTTTTCTTCACATCGTTTACCAATATCCGGTTGGCACTATCAATGGCTATTGAAAACTCTTCATCCTCACGCTCAGGGATGATAACATTTCCTTTATAACCAAAAGATTTATCAGGCTTGCCATTTGCAGTAAAACGATACAATATTGCCTGTTCATTACTATCAGCAGCAAACTCAAGTATTTTATTATCATGCGTAATTGCCAAACCCATATAATACTGAGTAATCCTCTTAATATTATTGTTGTTTACAATAATTCCGTTTGTTCCAAAACTGCTGTCAATTTTGCCGCGTTGCGTGTACCTGATCAAACAGGTTTTATTAAATTTTCCACTGTCATAAACAAAGCCGCAAAGTATTTTATTGCCAGGTAATACTTTTAGGGCAACACAGGTTTTTTCATAGCTAACAGTTTGATAAATGAATCCTTTTTTACCAAAGGTTGAATCTATCTGTCCATCTTTTGTAAGCTGAAAAAAGCTTATGTGGGTACTGTCTCTTTTATAAATGAAACCCGCCACAATAATTTTATCATCATTTCTAACTGAAATTTGAGTGATGGAATTTCTGAAGTTGTTGTTTTTATAAATAAACATACCGTTATCGCCAAAACTTTTATCATGTTTACCATTTGGTAAAAGCCTGTAAACATGTATGGGATAACCCTGCGGGTTGTATGTATCTGATACAGCAACTAAAATGCTGTTATTTTTTTGAAGTGTTATATAACCACCGGTAGTGAAATTAAAATTTGTAAAGCCATTATAGTTACCGAATGAACTATCAATCTTGCCATTTTTTGTTAACCTGTAAACATCTACTTCTGGCTGATAATTATCAGCATCAACACTATAAAAGCCTATCAATATTTTATTATTTTGAAAAACTACAGATTTAGGCCTTAGATCATTTCCATTAGGGGGAAGATTCGTTATTCCATTCATTCCAAAACTGCTATCTAAAATTTGAGAAAAAGAATGTTTTGCAGTTGCAATTAAAAGCAAAGCAATGATGACTTTTTTACTAAACGATGATGATATAATTGATCGCATATAACAAGGTTTATAAAGTAAATATAATAATACCAGTTGCTAAAACGAGAATGGCGTTAGCAGTATGATTTATTTTATTATCAATTTATACTGCTCTTTGGCGTTTAGAATTGAAAAGGTAGCAAACGCTCATCAACAAACCTTTAGAAGCCTGATTATATATAGCAATTCTTTACACGTAGGTGTATGCACATCACGGAGAATATAAATTCATCCGCTTATTTTTATTTAAATAACGATAACTGATGCGGTTTCTCTTTCTCGCAATGTTTCTTCGCGTTGCCCTTGCGTAAGCAAAGAACTTTGCGGTTTTCATATACATAATGTTGTTAGGTTCATATTGAAGTTACAAATGATAAGCTTTTCTGCTTCGTAGGCCGCAATGTCCCTGCCTGCGCTCATGGCTTTTTAAGGAGACATTGCGGGAAAGGAAAGCAATTAAAGCAATAATAGACATTCCTGCAATCAGAAATACGCAAATATGAATGCGTAACTTAATTAGTATAAATTTGCATTATGAAAGAAGCAGCAACATATATTTCAATAAACCCGGAAATACGTTTTGGTAAACCTTGCATTGTTGGAACAAGGATTTCCATTGCTGATATTTTGCAATGGCTTGCTTCAGGTATGACACAGGAAGAAATTTTGAACGATTATCCTTCACTTAAAGAACATATACTTGCTGCACTTGCTTTCGCAGCAAACAGGGAATCAATAATTAAAATTGTAGCTGCTTAATATGAAGCTGTTGTTAGATGCCAACATTTCGTGGCGTTTAGTTGCAAAGTTAAAACCTCATTTTGAAAAATGTTTTCATGCAGATAATATTGGTTTATCTGTTCCGGCAAAGGATGTTGAAATATGGAATTATGCTTTAGATAATGATTGTATTATCGTAACAAATGATGAAGATTTTTTAAACCTGCTTAACTTAAAAGGATTTTCGCCAAAAATTGTTTTGCTAAAAACAGGCAACCAGAGCAATAGTTATATCGAAACATTGCTGATAAAGCATAAACAAGAAATGCTTTCACTTAACACATCTCACGAATATGGAGTTTTGGAATTGTATTAATTACCGACAATACTAACTTTTCGCATTAAAAGTTATAATCAAAACAAGTAAAGTAAGTTCGGGCTTGCGAACCAATTGGAGTATGTTATATACACACTCCAAACGAGTAAAGTAAAATAATGTTTAAAAGATTTATCCACATCAATCCGGTTACCCCCTAATTCTGTCCCTAAGATAAATAAAAAACATGAAACCTTTATCTGTATTAAGCTTCATGTTTTACTTAGTGACCCCGCAGAGACTCGAACTCTGGACCCGCTGATTAAGAGTCAGCTGCTCTACCAACTGAGCTACGGAGTCATTTTATTTTAAAGAACTATCCTTTTAATGGGCTGCAAAAATAACATTAGCGTATTTTGCAACCCAAATTTTTTTAATGACTGAACAATTGCAAAAAATTATCATCATTACAGCACCTTCCGGTGCAGGCAAAACTTCAGTTACAAGATATTTAATTCAGCAAATTCCACAATTAAGTTTCTCTGTTTCAGCAACCACAAGAAAACCGCGCAGCAATGAAAAAGATGGAACAGATTATTATTTTATTAATGAAGAAACATTTCATAAAAAAATTCATGAAGAAGATTTTATCGAATGGGAAATGGTGTACGAAGGAAAATATTACGGCACCTCTAAAAGCGAACTGGAGAGAATATGGATGCAGCATAAAATTCCGCTTTTGGATATTGATGTAAAAGGCGCCATTCATGTGCATGAACAATTTAACAGCAAT
>JBDUEO010000034.1:0-13432 GCA_040002335.1 Parafilimonas sp.
GTTTCAGCACCGTCTTCGGTTACATAACATTCGCCATGTTCATAAGGGTTTAATGTTCCCGGATCAATATTTATATAAGGATCGAGCTTTTGTATAGTTACCCTGAAACCTCTTGCCTGTAACAATTTTGCAAGCGATGCTGCAATTATACCTTTACCTAAACTGCTTGTTACACCACCGGTAACGAAAATATATTTAGCCATAAAATGGAAGTTTACAATTTTTATTTTATCATGATATCAACTACAGTAATGCTATTAAACACGTTTGTGTCACTCACTTGTACTGCATGTCGTTATTCAACAAAAAAAGAAAACCAGCACAGAAACTCTGTGTTTCGTTTTCAGTTCTTAATAATAATGTTTATGATTTCCGGTGACCGGCGAGAAGAAAAAATTCTCAATGGTCGTGCAAAGCTAAAAGATATTTTCGGCGCATCGAAATTTGAAATGAAAAACTGTACAGAAAGTGGACAATTTTTTATTCTTATTATGAATTGCCTAACATGCTTTTGGCTTTATTACCTTTGCAGCCCGAATTATTATTATTTCATCATAAAATATAAAGAATGAAAATTACTGTTGTAGGTGCCGGTGCAGTTGGAGCAACCTGTGCTGATAACATTGTGCGCAAAGAATTAGCGCATGAAGTTGTTTTACTTGACATTAAAGAAGGTGTGGCCGAAGGTAAAGCGCAGGATATGATGCAGACTGCTGCATTACTTGGTTTTGATACACGTGTTAGTGGCAGCACAAACGATTATTCAAAAACAGCAAATAGCAATGTTGTTGTTATCACTTCAGGCTTGCCCCGTAAACCAGGTATGACAAGGGAAGAACTTATTGGAACAAATGCCGGTATTGTTAAAAGTGTTGTTGAAAATATTTTAAAATATTCACCGGATGCAATCATTCTCATCATCAGTAACCCTATGGATACAATGACGTATCTGGCATTAACTTCAAGTAAACTGCCAAAAAACAGGATTATTGGAATGGGTGGCGCTTTAGACAGTGCACGTTTTAAATACCAGCTAAGCCAGCAACTTGGTTGCAGCCCCGCAGATTTGAATGCAGTTGTAATTGGCGGCCACGGCGATACAACCATGATTCCTTTAATTCGTTTGGCTACATGGAACAGTGTTCCCGTTACAAATTTTTTAAGTGATGATCAGCAAAAACAAATTGTAAATGCCACCATGGTTGGCGGCGCAACACTTACAAAATTAATTGGCACTTCTGCATGGTATGCACCAGGCGCCGCAGGCGCTGCATTGGTAGAAGCTATTGTGCGCGACGAGAAAAAATTATTTACCTGTTGCGTATTTGTTGATGGTGAATATGGCCAAAAAGATATTTGCATAGGCGTGCCTGTTGTAATTGGAAAAAATGGCTGGGAAAAAATTATTGAAGTTGAATTGAATGAAGAAGAAAAAGCAGCCTTTGCAAAAAGCGCAGATGCTGTGAGAAATATGAATGATGTATTGAAGAGTTTATAAAACCAATTTATTTTTTAAAAGCCATACGAATTTTTCGTGTGGCTTTTTTAATGGTATACTTAATGCACTTAATTGTCAATATTTTTATAGCTCTTGTTTGGCTTGTAAATGGACTACTATGTAAGTTGTTCAATCTTGTTCCCAGACATCAAATGATTGTGCAAAAAATTCTCGGATATCAATACGGTGTTTTTATTACAAAAATTATTGGGATTTCAGAAATTTTAATGTCAGTTTGGGTAATAAGTAATATCGAATCGCATATATGCTCAATAATTCAAATTGTGATTATAATGATTATGAACATCATAGAATTTTTTTATGCACGCAGGCTTTTGTTATTTGGCAGAATGAATATTGTTATTGCTATATTGTTGTGCTGCATTATTTACTTAAATACTTTTGCTGTATAATTTCAGATTAAATAATTGATTTGATTTCATCATTAAAAAATCATCCATTTAAAATAAAGGCATTTTTTAAAAGCTCGGTTGTTTTAACGTATGCGGTAAAAAAGGAGGAGTTGTTTAATAAAATTCCGTCTTGTTTGCAACTTGATACCTTCAATAATGAATGGGCCTTTATTGCTTTTGCAATAGTTCAAACTCAAGGTTTAAGACCCTCTGTATTTCCTGAACTTTTGGGTATGAATTTCTTTTTAATTGGCTACAGAATTTTTGTTGATTATAAAACAAGTTATAATAAGCGATTAAGAGGTTTATATATTTTAAAATCTGAAACAGATAAATCATTAATGCAAATTGCGGGAAATTTCTTTACGCATTATAATTATTCAAAAACTGATATATTGTTTAAAGAGGAAAACGATGAAATAATAATTCAATCAGTAAAATCTGGTTTAAATATTCAGCTTGCCAAAAATGACAACGCTTCTTTACCGCCGAAGTCTCCATTTTTTTCATGGAAAGATGCAAGAAGATTTGCTGGCCCGCTACCTTTTACATTTCACGCTGACTTAGACAAAAAAGAAGTTTTAATTGTAGAAGGGATGCGCCAAAATTGGAGTCCCAGACCAATGCAAATTATAAATAGCAAAGTCCGATTTATAGATGAGATGAATTTCAAAACCATAGTTTTAGCAAATGCCTTTATTGTAGAGAAAGTTAATTATTGTTGGAAAAAAGGTGTTATAGACAAATGCAATCATTAGAACGTAAACCATTTCAAGGCATTTTAAACGTAATCAGGTTTAACTGGCATTTTTATGCTTTAGCGTTGGCGTCAGTTTCTTTATTAATTGTTTTAGGTTATTTTACTAATCATACATTTCAACCATTGATATTTATCTTATCTATTTTAATATTAATAAGCATTTTATTTTCTATTGCTGCAACTTTTTATGTGTATGATTATTCAAACTTATATAGTTTCGATTGGCTGAATTTTAAGTTAAATAAAGATGATATTATTATAAATATTACTGCAGGTTTTGACGAAACAAGTTTTATTCTTCTAAACAAATTTTCTTTAAACCAATTACTGGTTCTTGATTTCTACGATCCAATAAATCACACAGAAATTTCTATTGAAAGAGCAAGAAAGCAAAACAGAATTTTTCCTGGAACGAGAGTTATACAAACATCAAATGTCTCGCTTAATGAAAATTCTGTTGATTGTATATTTATAATATTGGCAGCTCATGAAATTAGAAGTAAAGAAGAAAAAATTATTTTTTTTAAACAATTATATTCTTCTTTAAAACTGAAAGGGAAAATTGTAATTGTAGAACATTTAAGAAATATTAAAAATTTTATTGGATATAATATTGGGTTCTTTCATTTTTTTTCTAAGAAAAGCTGGAAATCTGTTTTTGAGTTATCTGGTTTTTCTATACTTGAGGAAATGAAAGTTGCAACTTTTATTACAGTATTTGTTTTACAGAAAAATGGAATTACAACTTAAAATAGCCGGTTACTTATTAATTATATTATCATTCATTCACGTTTTTTTCCCAAAGCGTTTCAAATGGAAAGATGAGTTGTCTTTATTAAGCCTGATAAACAGGCAATTGATTTATGTACATACTTTTTTTATTGCATTTATACTTTTTTTAATAGGAATATTATGCATATCATCATCAAATGAAATAGCGAATACATTGTTAGGACACAAGATTGCTTTTGGATTGTTTTTGTTTTGGTTTGTGAGGTTGGGCTTTCAATTTTTTATTTACTCAAAGAAATTGTGGAAAGGCAAACGCTTTGAAACTACTATTCATATTGTGTTTTCTTTGATCTGGATTTATTTCTCAGTAACATTTTTTATGGTCTGGTATAATTAATTCGTGGCACATTTTTTCCATCATCACCTGCATGCAAAGCAGAATAAAATTGTTAGCCACCCATTGCACCCAATGATCGTTCCTTTTCCTATTGCTTTTAATACGGCA
Organism: Parafilimonas sp.; assembly: GCA_040002335.1. Taxonomy (GTDB): domain Bacteria; phylum Bacteroidota; class Bacteroidia; order Chitinophagales; family Chitinophagaceae; genus Parafilimonas. Next base: position 3,909 of record JBDUEO010000034.1, read on the forward strand.
ACAATGGTTTGTTGTATAGTTTATGCAACAAACGGAGATACGTTTTGGTTTCATGTTGCGTTTATTGCAAACTGTACAGCTATTATAACTTCTGTTATTGCATTTCTGCCCGGCTTAATTGACTGGCTTTCCATTCCTGAATTAACAGATGCAAAATCAACCGGGTTAAGACACATGGTAGCAAATGTTTTTACGCTCGGGGTTTTTATAGCAAATGCTGCTGTAATGTTCATGAATATAGATACGCCGCATCCGCTTGTACAGGCAACATTATGCTGAATGTATTTGGTTTTTGGTAATGTTATATGCAGGTTTTAAAGGCTGGAAACTGGTACAAACGCATCACATAGGAATTGATATAACAGCCAATGAAGAAATTTCCTGACCAGGATGAGATTGAAAAAAATGCAAGCGAAATTTTTACAGGTGTGAAAGAGAAGTAATCTAATATTAAACGGCTTGCGGACTTTCAGTCTTACTGTTTTCCCGATGTGTTTAAAAGATTATCATCAAACAATTTAAGAATGCGTTTGTATTCGTCTGTCCAGCTACTTGGCTCAACAAAACCATGATCTTCCAAAGGATAAACGGCCAACTCCCAATTGTTTTTTCCAAGCTCAATTAAACGTTGTACCAAACGCACATCATCCTGGAAATGTACATTCTGATCTATCATGCCGTGACAAATAAGTAAATGATTTTTTAAACCGCTTGCAAAATTTATTGGTGACGAACGCGCATAAGCAATGCTATCAGTAAAAGGTTCATTTAAAATAGCAGAGGTATAGTCATGTTCGTAATGTGCCCAGTCTGTTACAGACCGCAAAGCCGCACCTGCTTTAAAAACATCTGGTTTTGTAAACATGGCCATCAGCGTCATAAAGCCGCCATAACTTCCGCCATACATTCCAATACTAGTTGAATCAATTCCAAAATTTTGTACCAGATAATGTGCAGCATCAACTTCATCATTCAAATCTTTTCCGCCCATATAACGATAAATGCCGGTGCGCCAATCGCGGCCATAGCCAGCGCTTCCGCGATAGTCAATATCTAAAACTGTATAGCCTTTATCAGCCATTAAATTATTAAACATCATCTCGCGGAAATAATAACTCCACCAATAATCTACGTTTTGCAAATACCCTGCACCATGTACAAAAATTACAGCAGCATTATTTTTTGTTCCAGGTTTTGGTTCATACACACGTGCATATACTTCAGCACCATCTGTTGCTTTAAATGTAAAAATTTTTGTATCGCGCCAAGTATATAATTTAAATGAATCGCTCATGGCTTTATCAGTAAGTTGCTGTGGTTTTGCATTGGGTTTAATTTCCTGCAAATACAATTCCCATGGTTTTGTTTGATAAGAATACCTGTAAGCAATATATTTTTCATCTGGCGATAATGCCATTTCATAACCGCCGGTTAATGACGTGAGTTTGATTTTATTGGTTCCATCAACATTAATGCGATAAATGTTTTGTTTGCCCGGATCTTCTTCATTTGAAATGAAATAAAAATATTTTTTGTTTTTACTTAAAACGGCTTTTTGAATTTCGTAATTGCCGCTGGTAATTGCGTTGCCTTTGTGTGAACTTATGTTATACATGTAAACATGCGAAAAGCCGGTTACTTCGCTTTGAAAATAAATGGTGTTGTTGTTTATCCATCCAATGTTTGCAGGTTCTATCCATGCAATGCCGGGGCCGGCAATCCACGCGCTATCATGCTGATGATTTATTAAAGTAAGGCTGCCTGTTTCAGCGTTTAACTGCATTATCCACCTGTCTTTATTATCTAATGAAAAAATATCAGCTATACATGCTGTTGCATCATCATTCCACAAAATATTTTGTACAATTACTTTTCGCGGCGTTGTTACTGAATCTTCATTTGGATAAAATTTTTTATACTCAGGTGCAGTGTTGATGTATGGAATAGAATCGGTTGATACTTCTATAACTGTGTCTTTCAGTTTATCGTACACATACAATGCATAATCGCCAGCCGGCCTTCCAACATAAGAACGTGAAGGAATTTCCTTTATATAACCATTCTGGGTTACATACGATGGAACAATAGTTCTTTTTGCATCAGGATTTCTTTGATACAAATTATACGTTACAAATCTTTCATCCGGGCTAATGCTTAAATTCTGTACTTCTTTATTATCAATATAAATAGCACGCAACGTTTTTTCATCCTTGTTGCTATCAATAAATCTTTTTGTGTCCGCAGCTTTTTCTTTTCTTTCTTTTACAACTGATGAAGTTTGCAAAGATTCGTTGTTCAGCCATATTTGTTGCGGCGATAAATTGTCATCGCCTGAAGGTGCTTTACCGCTTTGAATATTGGTTAATTGCATAGTGCTGCCGGTAATGCTGTTCCATTCATACAAATCAGTATGTGCCTGGTAAACAACATTATCATTCTTTAAAAAAGCAGGATTAAATTCCTGCAGCGCCGTATTGGTAATGCGAATTATATTTTTTGATGCAATGGTTAAAACATACACATCATCATTATGAATAAATGCAATTTTATTTTTTGCCGTGTTGAATATTCCGTTTGAAATATCTTTTGAAAATTCAGCATCTGAATAAGCGAGCTTTTCAATTTTATTATTTTGTGTTTGATAAGTATAAAATGAATCGCTGTTGTTGTTATTTGGATTCCATTTAAAATTGATGGCTTTACTATCATAGCTCCAGAAAATTTCAGATGGTGATGTGCCAATCCATTTCGGGTCTTGCATAATATGCTCAACGGTAAGTTGCGCTTTAGAAATGAAAGGTGCAATAATTAATAAAAAAAGGGAATTTTTCATTTATGTATGTCGTAAATAAACAAATCAAACGCTTTTATGTCACCTAATAGTCAAAGTTTTATATTTTATATGAAAAAAATTTGCATTTAAATATTTTTTTTCCCCATATAATAAAGAATGGCTTACTTTGACTATCCAATATAAGAATCCTATGCATAAGTCCAAAGTAAGTGTATTGTTAATTGACGATGATACTATTTATCAATTTGTATCGTGTAAAACCTTAGAATCAACAGGTTACATAAGCAAAATTAAAGTTTGTTCCAACGGTGAAGAAGCATATAAGTTTCTTGAAAACAATATGCGCAATGCTGATGAGTTGCCTGATGTAATTCTGCTCGATGTAAATATGCCTGTTATGAATGGCTGGCAATTTTTGGATGCGTACAAATATTTAAGGCCGAATCTTTCAAAAGAAATTCATTTATTTATTGTAACATCTTCAATGAACGACCAGGATAAAGAATATTCAAAGCGCTACAATTGCGTGCAGGATTATATTGTTAAGCCACTCGCCAAAGACAAAATTTCAGAAATACTTTCACGTGCGGTGCCTGCCTGAATTTTAAGCACAAACAATTCACATTTTTTGTCATCCGGGTTTTCATGTTAATGCTTAACGGCGGCATGTAAACATTTTGATTTAGGTTTGTTTAACGCAGGTGAACAGTTGAAACCGATTAATGTAGTGTATAAATTCCTGAAATTGTTTGCCTGAAAAAATCTAAATAAATATTTACAGATGAAATTCATTGTTTCTTCTTCCGCTTTATTAAAACATTTACAACAAATAAATGGTGTTATAAATGCCAATACTGTTTTACCCATTCTTGAAGATTTTTTGTTTGAAATTGAAGATAAAAAACTTACTGTAATTGCTACCGATCTTGAAACAGTAATGGGCGTTCAAATGGATGTTGAAAGTAAAACCAATGGCAAGATTTGCATACCTGCCCGCATTTTAATTGATTCTTTAAAAAATATTTCTGACCAGCCACTTACATTTAATATTGATAAAAATTTTTCTGTTGAAATAACCAGCGATAACGGAAAGTATAAAGTGATGGGAGAGAACCCTGACAATTTTCCGAAACCGCCTGTTGCAGATGATGCAAATAATTTTACAGTAACAGGCAGCGCATTATTAAACGGAATAAATAAAACATTGTTTGCTGTAAGCAGCGATGATTTGCGGCCTGCCATGACGGGAATATTTTTTGAGCTTACAAAAGATGCACTACAATTTGTTGCAACAGATGCGCACAGATTAGTTCGTTATAAAAGAACGGATGTAACAAATTCTAAAACAGATAATTTTATTGTTCCAAAAAAACCGTTGAACTTATTAAAAAATACATTGCCTGATAATGATGAAGTAATTACAGTAAGTTATAACAGTAATCACTTTTTTGTTACGCATGGTGAAACACGTTTAAGCTGCCGTTTAATTGATGCACGTTTTCCTGATTATAAAGTGGTAATACCGGCAGACAATCCTTATAAACTTACAGTTAAGCGTACCGATTTTCAAAGTGCATTGCGCCGCATTAATATCTTCAGCAATAAAAGCACGAACCAGGTTGTATTAAGCATTAACGGAAGCGAGTTAACACTTGCAGCGCAGGATGTTGATTTTAGTTCAGAAGGTACCGAACGTATGAACTGCGAATATGATGGGGAAGATTTGCAAATTGCTTTTAATGCAAAATTTTTAATTGAGTTATTAAATGCATCAGGCAGCGATGATGTTGTAATAGAATTATCAACCCCAAATAAAGCAGGCATTATAAAACCAACTGAACAAACTGAAGCCGAGGAATTATTGATGTTGGTTATGCCGCTTATGCTTAACACATAAATTATTAAAGTGTAGATTATAAAAAACATCAACTATATGGTTGATGTTTTTTTATGTCGTCAACTCCCGGTATTGTAAGTTCTGTGTTTGTTATAGTTGATGTTGATTTTTTTCAACTTGTAACTACATGTTTAACTATGTTAAAAAAATGATTTGACCCATATTATAAACATTGAGTACAGTATTTGTTTTATATCAGTAAACAAATATTATGGATAAAAGACAGCAACTTGAAGGAATTGAAAAAATGATACGGGAACTTGAAGACGCTAAAAACAGCCAAACGTCTCTTTTAAAAAAAATAGCACAAATAGAAGCTGATAACATTAATATTGGTATTGATGTTTTAGATAAAAGCCTTGGTGATATACATGAACGCACAGATGGTAACCTTGAAAGCCTTAACCAGCTAACAGAAAAACTTGAAGTGTATCGCGATGATTTTGTAAAAAAGCATAAGCTTGATGTGCCTGAAGTAGTATAAAATAAAAGAGGATGTAAAAATGCATCCTCTTTTATTTTATAAAAATTACAAAGTGTTTGTATAAGCATTTAAGTTTTGCCGCATCATAAAGCGATATAAATAATCAGCATCAGGTTTTTGCCAGCCCAATTGTTCATATAAACCATGCGCATCTTTTGTAGTTAACAGCCATCTTTTTAAATTTTGTAATTCAGGATGTAATTGAATAATGCGCATTAACCATTTGGATAATCCTTTGCCGCGGAATTCTTTTAAAATAAAAACATCAGCGAGATAAGCAAACATTGCTTTATCTGTAATCAATCTTCCAAACCCAATTAAATTGTTTTTATAAAACAAGCCAAAACACAAAGAATTCTCAATTGCTTTTTCAACAACGTGTTTGGGTATTTCTTTAGCCCAATAAGATTCTTTGGAAAGAAATTGATGAACAACATTAACATCAGCTTCGGAAATATTTGTAGTGATGTGATACACGCCATCAACTGCTTCATAAGTTGTTTGCATCAAATAATTTTTTATAAATAGATTTTTGCGAGAGTTCAATTAATGTTCCCGGCTTTATTTTATTTAATTCAATTTTTTCTATGCGGTAACGTATTAAACGCAATGTTGGAAAACCAACAGCAGCTGTCATTTTTCTAACCTGCCTGTTCTTGCCTTCTCTTAAAATTATTTTTATCCATGAAGTGTAAATGTTTGCACGATAACGAACTGCAGGTATTCGTTCTTCAACATCAGGTGCCTCATCAAAAATATAAATGTTGGATGGTTTAGTTTGATGTTGCTTGCCTTTTATACTAAGCTGTAACCCTTGCTGCATATGCATTACAGCTTCGTTAGAAATTTTACCTTCAACCTGCACCCAATATTCTCTTTCATGTTCAAACGCAGGATTTAATAACCGGTGATTTAATATTTTATCATTCGTTAATATCAATAAGCCTTCACTGTCTTCATCTAATCTGCCAACAGGATAAACATTTTTTGGAACAGAAAAAAAGTCAGCCAAAGTTTTTTTATTATCAACTGACGAAGTAAACTGCGATAAAGTTTTGAATGGTTTATATACGATGAAATAGCGAAACATAATTCAAAAAAAAATCCCGCCGATGCGGGACTTTGTATATATATGGGTTAGTAAGTAACTGGGAAAATAAATTTCCCACCACAATATTAGATATACTTTTTGCTTGTGCAAAAATTTTTTCAAACAATTTTATTCACAATTTTTTTTATTGATGTGCATTGCTTTAAATAAAAATTAAAATTGAAAATTCAAAAACAAAAAATCATTTTATAAAACCAACTTATAATTACATTATCGTGCATCAACACATGTACAACAACTTAACTTTGAGCAGCAAAAATTTTTGAAATTAAATGCCCGCAGTTTAATAACACTCATATTAAAATTAGTATTGCAGGCAATACATGCAGTATAAAAAAACACACACATGAAGTTTCCTCAACCAGTTTCAGTACAATGGCTCGCCGAATTAATAAACGCTGAAACTATTGGCAGCATTGAATCTCAGGCTTATGGAATAAATGAATTGCATAAAGTTGAAGAAGGTGATGTATGTTTTGTTGATCATCCAAAATATTATGATACTTGTTTAAACAGTGCTGCAACGCACATTATCATTAACACAAAAAATGTAACAATACCAAACGGAAAAAATTTACTTGTAGTTGCAGAACCTTTTGATGCTTATTTAAAAATTGCAAACTACTTCAGGCCATTTCATGCAACAAAAAATTTACAAAATGAAAATGCAATAATTGGTGAACGCACGATTATTATGCCGAATGTTTTTATTGGCAAAGATGTAAAGATTGGAAATGATTGCATCATTCAACCAAACGTTACGTTGCTTGATTATACTGAAATAGGTAACAACGTAATTATACAATCCGGTACTGTAATTGGCAGCGATGCATTTTATTACAACACAAAAAAAAATCGTGATGTGTGGTATAAAAAAATGCAGAGTTGCGGCAATGTAATTATTGAAGACAATGTTGAAATTGGTGCAAACTGTACCATTGACCGCGGTGTAACCTCAACAACACGCATTGGCAGAGGAACCAAAATGGATAACCTTGTACACATTGGCCACGATACAAATATTGGTTGCAATTGTTTGTTTGCAGCGCAGGTTGCTATTGCAGGCGCTTGTATAATTGAAGATGGTGTTACGTTGTGGGGGCAGGTTGGTGTAAGCAAAACATTAACCATTGGTGCAAACGCAATTGTGTTTGCGCAAAGCGGCGTTCCATCTTCTATTAAAGGCAATAAAATTTATTTTGGTTCGCCTGCAATTGATGCAAGTGAGAAACGAAAAGAACTTGTATGGATAAAACGTATTCCTGAAATGTGGAAGAAGTTAAAACAACTTAGCCCAGACAAATAGTTTTTTGTTTGCCATTCTTTTTTTTAGTATTTTTTATGTTGCAAGCTTAAGTATTTCATGGCATCACGGTTGTGTCACTCCCTTGTGCAGTTGATTTTTCATGGCAACAATAAACAGCTTCATTATTTATTTATACGCACAATTGCAGCATAAATAGTTCCGTTAAATCGCGAAGGCATTTCATGCAATTTTTCAGCAGCATAATTATAATGATTAAAAAAAATTTCAAGTTTTTTAAAACTCATTGGATATGGAACCCAAAAATTTGAAGTATCGGTATCGTATTCAACCATTAATAAATAGCCATCTTTGTTTAAACAATTAAAAGCTTTATTAGTAAAAGTATTTTTATCTTTTATAAATTGAAATGAATTCGCCATTAATATTCCGGAAAGATTTGTAAACGGTAAATTATCTTTTACAAAATCTATTTCAAGTTTTTGCAACTGCACCTGTTTTACAATTGCAACTTTATTTAATGCAGCTTTATTTTTATCAACTGCATACACCAAACTTTCTTTAGCCAACAAATTTGACAAAGCATTTGTAAACAAACCATCGCCACAACCCAAATCTGCCCAAACACTTTTTTGTTTACCAGTTGAATGTTGTATTAATGAAATTGCCTGCGATAGTTGCACAATAATTGTAAATTAATTAAGCGCAATGTAAAAAACTATAATGTTGATTTTTTAATTTTAATAAACTGCTACCTTCAATTTTTATAAAATATTAAGTAACTACAGCATGGCATTCGTTGATTATTATAAAACTTTAGGCATAGAAAAAAGTGCGACAGAAGAAGAAATAAAAAAAGCTTACCGCAAGCTTGCGCGAAAATTTCATCCTGATCTTAATCCAAATGATAAAGAAGCCAATAAAAAATTTCAGCAAATAAATGAAGCAAATGAAGTTTTAAGCGATCCTGAAAAAAGAAAAAAGTATGATGCTTATGGCGAAAACTGGGAACATGCTGAACAATATGAACAGGCAAGGCAACAACAGCGTTCGCAATCATCGCAGGGCTGGCAGGATTATACATATTCAGGTGCACAGGATGAAGGAGATTTTTCTGATTTTTTTGAATCGTTATTTGGACGCAAATCTTCACGCGGCGGCAGAAACAGCCACGCAAAATTTCGCGGCAGCGATTATAACGCATCATTAAACTTAAGCTTGCGCGATGCATTTACAACACATAAACAAACATTAACCATAAACGGAAAACAGGTAAGAATTACCATTCCTGCAGGTGTGGCTAACGGGCAAATAATAAAATTAAAAGGTTACGGAAGTGACGGTGTAAACGGCGGCCCAAAAGGAGATCTTTTTATAACATTTGTAATTGAAGATGATATGCATTTTAAACGTGTAAACAATGATTTATATACAACTGCAGAAATTGATTTATATACTGCCGTGCTTGGCGGAGATTTTATGCTTGAAACATTAAGTGGTAAGATAAAGCTTAAAGTAAATGCTGAAATGCAAAACGGAAGCGTGGTGCGTTTAAAAGGCAAAGGGTTTCCTGTATATAAGCAGGAGGGAAGTTTTGGCGATTTGTTTTTAACGTGGCAAATAAAAATGCCAACAAATCTTACCGAAAAACAAAAAGAACTTTTTAGAGAACTGTCTAAATTATAGATATGCAAAACGAAAACCTTGTTCCGGTTACATTGTGTTGCGAACAGTATAAAGTTGAATTGTCCTTCATTCAATCTTTGCATCAATATGGATTTTTGCATATTGTTTCTGTTGAAGCAACTCCATTTATTAGCACAGATGATTTGCAAATACTTGAAAAGCTTATTCGGATGTATTATGAGCTTGATATAAACTTGCAGGGAATTGAAGCCATTAGTTTTTTGCTGGAACGCGTTCAAAATATGCAGCATGAAATCAGCTATCTTAAAAGCAAACTAAACGTGTATG
>JBDUEO010000035.1:0-13326 GCA_040002335.1 Parafilimonas sp.
AACATTCCGCTATCCATATTACTTTTAAAACGCAACACTTCATTAATTCTTTCTGCTGCGCCGCAAAGTACGCCAACCCGCCAGCCGGCCATGTTGTGCGATTTACTTAAAGAATTTAATTCAAGCGCAACATCTTTTGCGCCATCAATACTTAAAATACTTAATGGTTTTTCATTGTTAAGAATAAAACTGTAAGGATTATCATGACAAATTAAAATATTATGTTTTTTTCCAAACGCGATAAGTTGTTCGAATATTCTTATTGATGCAGGTTGTCCCGTTGGCATTTGCGGATAATTCACAAACATCAGTTTTGTGTTTGATAAATCTGTTTTTTCCAACACACTAAAATCAGGATAAAAATTATTGCTTTCATTTAATTCATAATCTACACAAATACCACCAGCGAGTTGTACAGCACTTTTGTAAGTTGGATAACCAGGATTTGGAACAAGCGCTTTATCTCCTTCATTTAAATAAGTCATGCAAATGTGCATGATGCCTTCTTTACTTCCGATCAATGGCAAAATTTCTGTGTCAGCATTTACATCAATATTGTACCATTTTTTATACCATTTTGAAAATGCATTACGCAAAACAGGCGAGCCTTTATAATTCTGATATGCATGTGCATTTGGTTTTGCACTTTCTTCCTGCAGCGTTTTAATTACGTCTGGATGCGGAGGCATATCAGGGCTACCAATTCCAAGATTAATAATATTTTTTCCTTGTTTATTCAGCTCATCTATTTCCCGTAATTTTTTCGAGAAATAATACTCATTCACACTTTCCAATCGCTTTGCAGTTTCAATCATTTTATTTTAGTTTACCATTTTTATAAACGCCATAAATTCTTAAATTTTGAGTTATAGGTTTGATGCTTTCTATCACAACATCAAAATGTTTTTTTGTTACAAATTCAAGATCTGCATGAAAGCTGTATTTAAAATTGCTGCCCGCAATTGGAAAGCTTTGCAGCTTACTCAGGTTTATATCAGCATCAGCAATTTTTGTAAGCACTTTTGCAAGGCTGCCTTTTGAATGATCGGTGTGAAAATTTACAGATGCTTTGTTTGCTTTTACAATTGGCTGTACTAAATCTGATCTTTCCAATGCCAAAAAACGTGTGTAATTATTTTTCATGGTATGAATGTGCGGTGCAATTATTTTCAGATCAAATAATTCTGCTGCCAGCTTACTTGCAACGGCCGCAATATGTTTGCTTTTATGCTGATGAATGTGCTTCGCGCTTAAAGCTGTGTCTTCGGTTTCAATCAGTTTCCAATTATGTTTGTCAAGATAAGCTAAACATTGCTGCAATGCCATTGGATGAGAATGCACTTCTCGAATATCTTCCAGCTTTACATCTTTATTTACCAGTAAGTTTTGATCTATTTGCAAATACACTTCACCAATTATGGAAAGATTGCTGTTTTGCAATAAACTATAATTGGGAAGAATGCTGCCGGCAATAGAATTTTCAATTGCCATTAAGCCGTTCCCATTTTGACTTTTTAAAGATGCGCCTTTTATTACTTCATTAAAAGTTGCGCAGGGAACAATTTCTATATGATTTCCAAAAAACTGAAAGGCTGCGGTTTGATGAAAACTGCCTTCATAACCTTGTATGTAAACTTTGTTATTCATAACAAAAAAATCCCGGCTTCTAGTAACCGGGATTCAAAAATGTTTTTTATCAAACACATTACCCGGTTATTCTTTTAAAATAAAAGAAAAAACAAAAAGTATGTGCGTATGATTGTTGCATTGAATTTCAAAAATAACAGTAAGCAGTTAAATATTCATAGTTTTTGCAATAATAAAAAGAAAAAAGCCATTCCGTGGAAACGGAACGGCCTCTAACGATTGCTTGCCATATGAAAAATTGTAAGCTAAACATCCAGACAAGCGTTTTCAAAATCCAGCCTCACTGTTTAGCTGTAAATACCGTAATTACTTCATTTTCGTAGTATCGGTCATCATAGATGAACTATCTGCCATCATACTGTTTGCAGTATCAGGAGCAGCCATCATAGTAGTATCTGCGCTCATTGTTGATGTAGAATCAGTAGAAGTTGTGCTTGAAGAACTGTTACAAGCTGCGAATACGCCAATAGCTAAAACGATCAATAGCTTTTTCATGTGTTTGTGTTTTTAGTGATGTAATTTTTGTTTTAATACTCAAAGCGTAAGAAAGTAACCCATCATTTTTAAAAAATTTTTTCTTAATTGTACATTTTTATTTGGGTTACTTTTACTTTAATCAGGTATTAAAATCACACGCAAGTGAAGGGAGATACGAACGAACAAGTTTTATTAAAGGCACTGGCAAACAACGATTCAAAAGCAGCTGAAACCATTTACAAAGAAAATTTTAATATGGTTTTGGCCTTTATTCTTAATAACAACGGTTCTTACGATGAAGCAAGAGATATTTTTCAGGAGGCGATGATTACATTGTATCAAAAAGCCAAATCCGAATCATTTGTTCTTACCAGCCAGATAAAAACTTACGTGTATTCCATTTGCAGAAGATTGTGGCTAAAACGGCTTCATCAAATTGGAAAAATGGCTAACGGAGTTGAAAACTTTGAATCCATTCCTGTTGAAGATGATGTTGAAATTCATGAAAGAAGAAATGCAGAGCTGGGTATTATGGACAGAGCATTAAACAGCCTTGGCGAACCTTGTAAAAGTTTATTGGAAGCTTTTTATATAAATAAAAAAAGTATGGATGAAATAGCATTTTCTTTTGGTTACACAAATGCTGATAATGCAAAAAACCAAAAATATAAATGTTTGATCCGCTTAAAAAAATTATTCTTTTCTCAATATAATATTGGTGAGTGATGGAAGATATTCTTTTATTAAATACAATTGAGCGCTACCTTGATGGAAGAATGCCTGAAGACGAAAAAGGTTTCTTTGAACAATTGCGTTTAAACAATCCTGCCATTGATCAAATGGTTGTAGAACACAAACTTTTTTTACACCAGATGGATGAATATGCTGATGTGGAAAATTTTAAAGATTCGCTTCATACTATCCATTCCAAACTTTCTGAAACCGGCGAAATAAGAAGCACGGAAGAACCTGCAAGCTTTGGCGGTAAAGTAGTTCAATTGTGGAACCGCTATAAAAGAACGGCGGCTATTGCTGCTTCCATTGCCGGCATTACTGCGTTATTTATAAGTGCGCTTGCAATTTATTTTTCGCCTTCGGCTGATAAAAGCCAGTTAGAGCGTTTAAGCAGAACAATTGAAGAAATAAAAGCTAATCAAATCGTAACAAACAATACACTTATTAAAGAAGCCAACGAACCTAAAATTCCGAAAGGCGCCACTTTAAAAACAGGCGGTACTGCTTTTTTAATTGATGGCAAAGGTTTTCTTGTAACCAACGCACATGTTTTAAATGGCAGCGGCGCTATTGTAACAGATAAAGATGGCCATGAATATAATTCCAAAATTTTGTCTGTTGATCATGCTATTGATTTGGCTATTTTAGAAATTGATGATAAAGATTTTACGCCGATAAAGAATTTACCTTATAGCATTCGCCGTACGCAACCAGATTTAGGAGAAGAACTTTTTACTTTAGGTTATCCTCGTGATGAGATCGTTTACAACATGGGTTATTTAGGTGCTAAAACAGGTTATAAAGGCGATACTTCAAGTTGCCAGCTCTCGCTTACTGCAAATCCTGGTAATTCCGGCGCTCCGGTATTTAATAACAATGGCGAAATTGTTGGCATCATCACTACAAAACAAACACAAACTGAAGATGTGGTGTTCGCACTTAAATCAAATAATATTTTTAAATTGATTGACAGTCTTAAGGCAACAGATACTTTATTTAAAAATATAAAGTTGCCGCTTAAATCTTCTTTGAAAAATATGGATAGAGTTAGCCAGGTTAAGAAAGCTGAAAATTGCGTATTCCTGGTAAAATCTTATAATTAATTCTTCACTGGTTTCTTTCTATTCTATTTACTGATTTCACGCAAAAATATTTTTATTTATCTTCTATTTCAATAAATACAGGCGCATGATCGCTTGACTTTTCCCAACCCCGTACATAACGGTCAACACCTGCAGCAACAAGACGTTTATCAACTTCAGGGCTTAATAAAAAATGATCAATTCTTAAACCTGCATTTCTGCCAAATGCGTTACGAAAATAATCCCAGAAAGTATAAATGGTTTCAGCAGGATAAAGCTTGCGGATAGCATCAGTCCAGCCTTGTGCAACAAGCTTATGAAATGCCTCACGCGTTTCAGGCCTGAACAATGCATCATCCACCCAACGCTCCGGTTTGTACACATCTTTTTCAGTTGGCATCACATTATAATCGCCCGTTAATACAACAGGATTATCTGAAGCAAAAAGTTCTGCCGCGTGAAGCGTTAAACGCTCAAACCATTTTAGTTTATAATCGAATTTTGGCCCGGGTGCAGGATTTCCATTTGGCAAATAAAGACAACCCACTATAATATTATTAATATCAGCTTCAATATAACGGCTGTGCAAATCTTCAGCGTCGCCGGGAAGCCCACGCATCCTTTCTTTGGGTTGCATGCCACGCGCTAATATTGCCACACCGTTCCAGCTTTTTTGACCATGCCAGATTGCTTTATAACCGGCATCTTCAATTGCCTGTAAAGGAAATTTTTCGTCAGGCGCTTTTAGTTCCTGCAAACAAACCACATCAGGTTTTGATTGCTGCAACCAACGCAACAAAATAGACAAATGCCCATTCACTCCATTAATATTATACGTTGCTATTTTCATAGAAAAATATATGAATTTGTATTTGAATAATAATTCTTTACAAAGCTATGGATTGAAATAATTATAATAACTATGTTTAGCAATTATGAACACAAGCATCAACATTAGAAATAAAACAGTTGATATAAACATGGAGGAACATATTATTCATATAACAAATAATAATTCGTTGGTAAGTTTATTGGCTGATGATACAGAAGTTATAACAGACGAACTTGTGCTTGCAATAAAAAAAACTTATCATGATATATTCAATACAGAACTTGATGTTTCTGATAAATCAATTGCCGTTGAAATTTGGGGACATATTTATGCTGAAAAATTTGCTGATGCAGTTGAATCGCTTACATCTATCAATTTTATTGATAAGCTGGCCGAAAAAATAATTCATCATTGTAAAATAATTGATATTGGAGAACCAGGTTATGATAACAACCGTTTTGTATGGAATGGATTGGCTCCGTTTAAATCAGCAATTGCAAATCTGTTACCAAAAAAAGCCATGTAATATTGTAGAAATAAAATCCGCTGCACATGAGTGTATCAAAACTTAACCGTTCGCTTGGTTTACGATTAGTAGTAGTAATTGTAATCGGCAACATTATTGGTTCCGGCGTATATAAAAAAGTAGCGCCAATGGCAGCGGAGCTGCATTCATCTGGTTGGGTGTTGGTTTGTTGGGTGCTTGCAGGCATTATAAGTTTATTCGGTGCTTTATGCAATGCAGAGGTTGCAGGATTATTAGCTGATACCGGCGGTGAATATGTGTATTATCAAAAAATATATAATAAATTTTTTGCTTTTTTATTTGGATGGAGCTTGTTTGCCGTTATACAAACAGCAGCTATTTCTGCCTTGGCTTATGTGTTTGCAGAATCATTAAACAGCGTTGTGCATTTGCCCGAAGTATTGCCATCGTTATCGGCGATAAGTATTGGCGGCGTGTTTTTTCCGTTTGCAGATCTAAATGTAAAACTGGTTGCCATTGCGCTTATTATTATTCTTACATGGGTAAATACAAAAGGCATTAAAACCGGCGCAGGAGTAAGCATGGCAATTTTAATCCTGGTATTTTCAAGCATTTTTATAATTATTGCTTTTGGGTTAACGAGCAACGTTGCAAATTTCAGCAATATAAAAATGGCAACAACCAATAATAAACCGGTAACCATTAGTGCAATATTTACAGCAATGCTTGCAGCATTTTGGGCATACCAGGGCTGGGCTTCTGTTGGTTATGTTGGCGGCGAAATAAAAGATGCCAAACGCAATCTTCCCAAAGGCATTGCAATTGGAATTTTTACCATTATTGCTTTATACCTTTTAGTAAACACAACCTATCTTTCATTATTGTCAGTTTCACAATTAGAAAGCATTTTTAATGCAGGAAATAAGATTGCAGCTATTGAAGCTGTAACAAGTTTTTGGGGAAACAATGGCGCATTATTTATTTCCTTTTTAATTCTGGTTACAACATTAGGTTGTTGCAATGCAACAATTCTTGCCAGTTGCCGCCCTTATTTTGCAATGGCAAAAGAAGGATTATTTTTTAAGAAAGCGGCAAAGCTCAACAACAGGCAGGCACCTTCTAATTCGTTATTATATCAATGTATTTGGGCATGCATACTTGTACTTTCAGGCACATTCGATCAGCTTACAGATATGATAATTTTCGCTGTGTTTATTTATTATGGAGCAACCACTTTAGGCGTTTTTATTCTACGCAAAAAAATGCCCGATGCGCCGCGGCCTTATAAAGTTTGGGGCTATCCGGTGGTGCCTGCAATCGTAATAATTTTTTGTATCGTATTAATTATAAATACAGTTTACACCCGCGAAAGAGAAGCTGCCATCGGTGCAGTGCTAATGCTTACCGGCGTGCCCATGTATTGGTACTTTACAAAAAATAAAAATATTGGCCAGTGATCAATTATTTTTCCAGGCTAAATAATTAATAATTTATCCGGATTAATTATTAATTGAATATATAGGCATTTAATTTGTTTTGTATTTGAAAACTTTATATGCCATATTTTACAACTAAAAGCAGCAAAGAAAAACTTCAGATATTTTACGAAGATCTTGGCGGCAATAACACAATTATATTTGTAAGCGGGTGGCCGCTGACACATCAAATGTGGGAATATCAAATGACGCCTTTACGTGAAAACGGAGTTCGTTGTATTGCTTACGACAGGCGTGGTTTTGGAAAGTCCGATCAATCATTAGATGATTATAGTTATGATGCACTTGCCGATGATTTAAAAGATTTAATTGATGAAACCGGCGCAGACAATATAACGCTTGTTGGTTTTTCTATGGGCGGCGGAGAAGTTGTACGGTATTGCAGCAAATATAATTGCGACAAGATCAGCCGGATTGTATTGGTAAGTTCAATTGTTCCTTACATGCTGCAAACAGATGATAATCCCGAAGGTGTGCCGCTGCAACAAATACAGGAATTTGATGGGCAAATAAGAAATGACAGGCCGGCATTTTTAAGTGCATTCGCCAAACAATTTTATGGCGTTGGCTTTTTATCGCATCCGGTAAGTTCAGAAATATTAGAATGGACAAATTCTTTAGCGCTTACATCTTCACAAAAAGCAATGCTAAGTTGTATGCAATCTTTTTCACAAACAGATTTTAGAAGCGAACTATCTTCTATAAAAGTTCCAACATTAATTATTCATGGTGAGAGCGACAAAACGGTTCCTATAAAAACTGCTGGAGACAAGGCTGCGGCAATGATCCCCGGAGCGTTATATAAAGTATATAAAGGTGCGCCGCACGGCTTATTTTACACAAACAAAGAAATGCTGAATATGGATTTGGTTTCATTCATCACTTCGGGCACAGTGAATATAGAAGTAATGTATGAGAATGTAGATATATTACCCAGTAATGAAGGACTGGTAACAAGAGATGACGAATAAATAAAAATTTTTTTTAAACCTGCTTAAAAGTTGAAAAACATTTAAGCAGTTTTTTATTTTGAATGATATTTCACCAGCCCGTCAATCGGTTGTTTTAAAATAGTACCCAATTCCATTTCATAACTATTACATAATGCTTTTAAAACATCTTTAAATCCGTAAGCAATGCTTCCCGAAAAATGTACCGGATATAACCAGCTTTCATTATATTTTGAAAGATGTGTAAAGAAAAAGTCATTCAATCCATCTTCAATTATATTTTCAATAATATAATGGCCGCGGTTTTCTGCAAGAAATAATGCAAACGAGGCGAGATAGCGATTGGGTTGTGGTTGCTTATATACATGCATTAAAATTTCATCAGCAGTTGTAGTATATTTTTTATTGAAATCAAGCATGAGCTCTTCATCGAAAGTATTATACAAAAAATGCTGAATTACTTTTTTTCCAAGATAAGCGCCGCTGCCCTCATCGCCCAAAACATATCCTATGCCGGGACTATTTTTTATTATTTTTTTGCCATTGTAAAAGCAAGAATTGCAGCCAGTACCCAATATACAGCAAATACCTTTTTCGTTTTTACTTAAAGCTCTTGATGCGCCTAACAAATCAGTTTCAACTTTAATTACAGCATTTGTAAAAACTTTTTCTAAAACACTATAAATAAGTTTTTTATTCGCGTTATCTTTTAAACCGGTTCCATAAAAAAATATTTCTTTTACAACCGAATTTTTAATCTTTGGCAGCAATTCTTTTTCTAATAAAATTTCTATCTGCGCAGCATTTAAAAAATATGGGCTAATGCCGGTTGTAACAATTTTTTTCTTTTTGCCGTTGTGTAATAAACACCATTCACATTTGGTAGAGCCGCTGTCTGCAATTAATACTGTTGTCATTATTCACGTTTAACAAGAAACAATTAACACTAATTACGATATTCGTGTTTTCGCATCAAGATACAAAGAGAAAAATTTATGGTAAGAAAAAAAGTTCAGATTTGGTTACCGCTCACGTTTGCGATAGTAATGGCACTTGGAATGATAACCGGTTATAAACTTCGCCAAAATACAACAGGCGGCGATTCATTTCTGCACAATGCTACTACGACGCCTTTGCAGGAAGCGGTTAGCCTTATTAAAAATAAATATGTTGATAATGTAAACATGGATAGCTTGGATGGGCCTGCCATTGATGGTTTGCTCGATCATCTTGACCCACATTCTGTTTTTATTCCGGCAAAAGATCTTGATGCGATGAATGAAGATTTACAGGGAAATTTCCAGGGTATTGGCATAGAATTTCAAATGATAAATGATACGGTAAATGTGATGAATGTAATACCTGACGGGCCATCATTTAAAGCGGGTGTTGAAACAGGCGATAAAATTATCAGTGTAAATGATTCAGTAAATCTTACAGGCAAAAATGTTTCTACAGATGAAGTGCGCAAGCAACTGCGCGGCGATAATGGATCTGATGTTATGATTGCTGTGGTGCGCAGAAACTCAATTCAAAAAATAAAAATAACACGCGGTATTATTCCACTATATTCTTTGGATGCAGCGTATATGCTTAACAGCACAACAGGTTATATTAAGCTGAATAAATTTGCCGAAACCACATACCAGGAATTTATGCAGGCAATGGAAAAATTGCATAAACAAAATATGCAAAAACTGGTGCTTGACCTGCGGGATAATGGTGGCGGAATTATGCAGCAAGCCGTAGATATTGCCGACGAATTTTTAAACGAGGATAAACTTATCGTTTACACACAAGGTGCACATTCGCCGCGTCAGGATTATAGTTGCAGCAAAGACGGCGTTTTTGAAAACGGAAAATTAGCAGTGTTGGTTGATGAAACTTCAGCATCAGCCAGCGAAATACTTGCAGGCGCTTTGCAGGATTGGGACCGTGCAACAATTATTGGAAGAAGAACTTTTGGAAAAGGTTTGGTGCAGCAACAATTTAATTTGTCTGATGGCGGCGCCATACGTTTAACGGTTGCACGTTATTATACGCCGCTTGGCAGAAATATTCAAAAACCTTACGATAAAGGAAAAGAGCAATACGAAGAAGAATTGGTAAATCGTTTTCATGATGGAGAATTGGTGGTTGGCGATACTTCAAAGCCAACAGGCAAAGCATATAAAACGCCGGCCGGCCATTTAGTTTATGGAGGTGGCGGAATAACGCCGGATATTTTTGTTCCGTTTGATACAACATCGCAACCGCGGCAAGTAATTGATTTATTTGCAAGAGGCACCATAAGAAATTTTGTGTATAATTATTATATGCAGCAAAAAAATCAATTACAACAATATAAAACACCTGAACAATTTCATCAGCAATTTAATTTTAATGAGAACGATTGGAATGCTTTACAAAATTATGCGGTGAAAGATTCTATACAAATTCAAAACCTGAATGTGAGTGCAAAAACTTTTGTAAAGCAACAAATGGAAAACTTACTGGCAAGGCAAATTTGGCGCAGCGAAGGCTATTTTGAATTAAGCAATGCTGATGACCCGATGATTAAAAAAGCTGTAGAAGTTTTGCAATAATAAGCGGCTTTATAATTGCATACATTCATGCAAAAGATTTGATACAAAAATCTACTATACAACTGCTGCGAATTCCCTTTTCATTTTTTTTAATGCCTGTTTATTGGTTTGCATTATCATTTATAAATGATATTAACATTGCAAACGCAGCGCTTTTATTCTTTATCATCCACATTATCGTATATCCTTCAAGCAATGGATATAATAGTTTTATGGACAGAGATACAACAAGCATTGGCGGCATAGAAAAACCTTTACAACCAACCAACCAATTATTTGTTGTTACTGTTATTATGGATGTACTGGCAGTTTTGCTTGCGTTGATTATTTCACCGCTTACATCTGTCTGCGTTTTTGTTTATATAATTTTTTCAAGATTGTACAGCAATAGAAAAACCCGGTTAAAAAAATATCCCGTCATCGGATATTTAATTGTAATACTGAACCAGGGTGGTTTAATTTTTTTTACAGTATTTCATGCAGCAAATATTAATACAGCTCAGGCTGCGCCATTATTGGGAATTATTTGTGCCACTTTATTAATTGGCGGCTTCTATCCTATTACGCAAATTTATCAGCATAAAGAAGATAAGGCAGATCATGTAAAAACCATCAGCATAATGCTCGGCATAAAAGGCACATTTATTTTCTGTGCGGTTATTTACGCCATTGCTTTTGGATTATTATTTTATTATTTCAATTCAACAGATCATATAATGCAATTCTTAATATTGATATTATTTTTCCTGCCGGTACTTATATATTTTACGGTATGGTTTTTACAGGTTAGCAAAGATGTATTGTATGCAGATTTTAAGCATACTATGCGCATGAATAAAATTGCATCAGTTTGTACCAACTTAGCTTTTATAACATTATTAATATTACACCAGCTTGACTGAAATTATTTCGATAGGAACAGCAGTACCACAGCATAGTTTTAACCAACGCGATGTGATACCCATGATGCAAAAAATTTATGGCCTTGATGCAATTGAGGGCCGCAAGCTGGCTTTTATGTACAGGCAAAGCGATATTGAAACAAGATATACGGTTCTTTCAGATTATACACAGCCCGATGAAAAAAACTGGAATTTTATTTCTGCAGATTTAGACGCGGAAATGCCCAATCTTGATGAGCGCATGAAAATTTATAACCGTGAAGCTTTGCCGCTTTCCATACTTGCAATAAATGATTGTTTAAAAGATAAGCTTTCCGCAAAAGATATTACACATATTATAACCGTAAGTTGTACTGGCATGAGCGCTCCCGGCCTTGATCTTCAAATTGCAGAAGCATTGGATATGCGGCCGGAAATTTTTAGAACGTCTGTAAATTTCATGGGTTGTTATGGAGCTGTACACGGATTAAAGCTGGCAAAATTAATTTGCGACAGCACTCCCAATTCAAATGTGTTGGTTGTTGCCACAGAATTTTGTTCTATCCATTTTCAAAAAGAATATACGCCAGACAGCGCATCGAGCACAATTTTATTTTCAGATGGAAGCGCAGCCGTTTTAATTTCAAATTGTATTCAGTCAGAAAAAAAATTACAGCTTTCAGATTTTTATTCCAAAGTATCTTATCGCGGCAAAAAAGATATGGCATGGGAATTAAGCCACCGTGGTTTTATCATCACATTAAGCAGTTATATTCCTGATTTGATTGAGCAGGATATTGCGGCATTGGTGCAGGAAGCCACGCAACATTCAGGCTTATCAATACAAGATATTACGCATTGGTGTATTCATCCTGGCGGGAAAAAAATATTAAGCGCCATAAAAAAACAATTGCATTTAAGTGATGATGATATGCGCTTTTCAAAAGATATTTTAAGCCGTTTTGGCAACATGTCTTCACCAACTGTTTTGTTTGTACTGAAAGAAATTTTAGAAAGCCTTGATGATAAGCCCGCAAATATTTTTGGTACTGCATTTGGGCCCGGTTTAACTATGGAAACATTTTTATGCACGAAGAAATAAACCTGCGTAATCGTTCTTACAAAAAAGAATTACTGGATAAAGATGATATTCCGTTTACAGATATACGCCGGAATATGCAGGAATTAAATACTATCAATACATGGTTAGGCGGGCACGCGATTACACTTGCAGGTTTTAAAAAGTTACTTCAAAATAAAAAATCAATTCATGTTTGCGAAATAGGTTGCGGCGATGGAAATAATTTATTTCAACTATATAAATGGTGCAAAAAAAATAAAATTGAATTTAATTGTACGGGCATTGATATAAAACCCGAATGTATTGAAACGGCAAAAAAAGATTATGTAATTGAAAACGCGATTTGGTTTTCGCAGGATTATAAAACAGTTGTTTTTAAAACAAAGCCGGACATAATTTTTTCAAGTTTATTCTGTCACCATTTTCAAGATGTACAATTAATATATCAACTACAATGGATGCAGCAAAATGCTGCACTTGGTTTTTTTATAAATGACCTGCAGCGAAATTGGTTTGCGTATCATTCCATAAAAATTATTACTAAACTTTTTTCATCTTCTTATTTGGTGAAGAATGATGCGCCGTTAAGTGTTGCACGCGGTTTTCACAAAAACGAATGGAAGCAAATGTTTAAAGAAGCAGGAATAAAAAAATTTATGATTGATTGGAAATGGGCTTTTCGATATTTGATAGTTTATTTTAATGATGATAAACAAGCGCTTTTGCAAACCTGACAGGTTTTGTAAGCGTATGATAATTTAAGGCTTTAAATAAACCTGTCAGGTTTTTTAAATCATGCAGCAAGCAGAATACGATATTGCAATTATTGGCGGCGGCCTCGGCGGTTTATCGCTTGCAATTCTATCTGCAAATGCTGGCTATAAAGTTGTGTTATTTGAAAAAGAACAATATCCTTTTCATAAAGTTTGCGGTGAATATATAAGTTTGGAAAGCTATGATTTTTTATCGCGTTTAGGTTTGCCTTTGGCTGATTGGAATTTGCCCATTATAAAAAATTTACAGGTTAGTGATGTGTATGGGAAAGTGTATGATTTTAAGCTTGATCTTGGCGG
>JBDUEO010000036.1:0-13000 GCA_040002335.1 Parafilimonas sp.
ATCAGTAATGACATAAGTGATTCTTTCCTTCAACGAAGATTGGCAGACGAAAAAAGCTTACAGCAGACAAATTTCGACACATTAAAAATAATAGCAAAAAGCGATGCTCAACGAGCGATAAATGCCGCGTTTAGTGTATTAACCAGTGCTATTACTGCAGCAATCGGTATAATTTAAAAAATATTCTCATGCTTCACTACATTATCACCAACCGCCAGGTATTATCAGACGCTAATGGTGATTTTATTAAACCTGATGGAGGAGAAACACCTTCTGAAAATATTCGCTTCGGCACATTTGATTCAGATATTTATAATGCTTCTAACGATAGTCGCCGGTCCGTTAAACTCTTTGCCGATGCTAATGCCCCTCAAACAAAAGACGTAATGACTGACGCACAAACGCAGCCTTACAGTGCAGACCTTGCTACAGACAATACTGAAAACTTAACTGGCTCTAAACGCTTTTTTGCAGAACTATTTCAAAAACTGAAAGCTACAGAAGGTGATATATTGTTTTTTGTACATGGATATCATACAGATCTCAATGGTGCGTTACAAAGTATTTGCGATCTTGAAAAGGTGTACGTAAATCCAAGTAGTCCGATAAGGCAGATTGTTGCTTTTACATGGCCGGCAATGGACAAATATTTACGTTACCGCGACGATTCTAAAGATGCTGAATTATCAGGATATAGTTTAGCAAGAAGTTATTTAATGCTGATAGATTTCTTCAGAGCAATTTTTGGCCCCGATCCACAGAATCCATATAATGCACCATGTAATAATAACATTCATTTGATGGCGCATAGCATGGGCAATCGGGTAATTGAAAGTATGATGGTTGAATTATTAAGCCAAAGAACCAATGTTACGGCGATCTTTAAAGAAGTGATATTAGCTGCTTCTGACGTCGACTGGCAGGTTTTCGAAGATCCGAGAGCATTCAACAAATTAACTGAAATTAGTGAAATGGTTACAGTTTATTATAACAATAAAGACCTTGCTTTATTTATTTCTGAAACAACAAAGAATGCCTATAATAGACTTGGTAAATTTGGTTTTAGAGATTATCACCAGGTGCCCGCACATATTTATAGCATAGATTGTACAAATGTGATGGATGAAAAGGGCATTGAAAGCAAACTCATTCAGCATTGGTATTACAAGGAAAGTGCAAACGCGGTGAAAGATATAACGCAAACGCTAACGAGCAAACGTGTAGAAGATTTTATTGGCGATACCAGGACTGCAATGCCATCTATCGCTGTTCAGTTTAGGTTAATTGTTTAGTTTCCATTAAAAAAAACATAAGTGTGTTGAAATTTTTATTAAACAAAATATTATTAGTAATATTGTTTTGACGTTTTTAGTGACTACGGTGCGCCCGAGATAATTGTTACTTCCATCCTGAAATTCTTCCTGCGTAAAGACCATGTTTTAATTTTTATTGTAATACTGGGGAAAATACTTAATAGCACAGTGGATTTTCCCATTGTATATGATATAGCAATGTTCAAGTTTTACATGTATAAACTATTATGCTTATTAGATATAGTGAATTCTAAAAAAATTAATAATAATCTGATGGGAAATATACTATCGGATAGCAGTTTCGGCAAAGTTCGTTCTGATTTAAAAAATATCAATATAAAACAAAATTTTTTTATGGAAAATCTAATTCAAGGCATAGATGTAAGCCGCTGGCAAGGCACGGGTATTAACTGGCAACAGGTAAAGAGTGCGGGTTATGAATTTGTTTTTATTAAAGCAACTGATGGAAGTGCTTATAAGCAGGCATTTATTGAAGGAGCAAAAAAGCAGGCCTTAGATGCTTTTAACGCCGGTTTAAAAATTGGCTATTATCATTTTGCACATCCTTCTTCATCACCTTCTGTGCAGGCAGATGCTTTAAGTGAAGCTTCTTATTTTATTACCCAAATTTCCGTAAATTTTCCAAAACCCAATTTCCCTTTGGTCGTGGATTTTGAAGATGATGGTATGCAAATGAACGCTCACGATGCTGATATATGGTTAACATCTTTTCAGCAAAAAATTGCAAATGCCGGTTATGAATTAATGCTGTACACGTATGCTGTTTATTCAGATCAGCATTTGCCTTCCAACCATTCACATGCAAGCAACCCTTTGTGGATTGCAAAATATCCTAAACCTGTAAACCTTAATAATCCTGCGCTGCCCGCACATGGCTGGACTGAATGGCAAATATGGCAATACAGTGAAAGTGGTGTTGTTCAGGGTATTAGTGGGAATGCTGTTGATCTGAACGTTATGAAAAAAGATTTTTTTGATAAATATTAATATAAATCATGGATAATACAAGCACACCTCCAGCGCAGGAAAAGGTAGCTAAATCAGTTACCACAATTGTTTTAACAGGAACATGTGTATTTGGCGTATTAGGTATAGTTCTGGCTATTGCTGCTATGAATGGTAAGGCAGAAAATATTGACAAAGCAAAAGATATTTTGCAGATATTATTCTCAGCCATTCTTCCATTATTTGGAACATGGATAGGCACAATACTAGCCTATTATTTTTCTAAAGAAAATCTGGCTGCTGCTAACGCTACTGTACAACATTTAGTAAATAGTATTACATCTGATAAAAAGCTTGAAACGATAAAAGCAAAAGATATAATGATTCCGATAGATAAGCTTGTTTATATTGATTATAAAACAGGAACAGATGACACAACGATAAATCTTAAAACTGATTTTTTAGATTTTGTAAAAACTAAAGGAATTCAACGAGTAATTCTTTTAGATGAAAATAAGATTGCTAAATATGTTTTGCACAGAAGTACTATACAGGAATTTCTTACGGAACAAAGCTTCGCAAATCCTGCAACACCTACAACGGGATTAACATTTGCAGATCTCAAAACAAGTGGCAATGCAAGTATAAAGGCAATAATAACAGACGGAGTAAAGTTTATAAAAGAGGATGCTAATCTTTCTGATGCAAAAGTGTTGATGAAAAACTTTACTGCTTGTAATGATGTTTTTATTACTAAAACCGGATCACCAAACGAACCGGTTTTAGGCTGGATAACAGATAAAACAATTGCAGAAAATTCTATTGTATAAAAATTAAAGCCAAACATACAAGCCATGCCTGTTAATGATTCAGCAACGCAAAAGAGTATAAATGATATTATAGACCAGATAAAAGTAGGTAAAGTAATTCCTATTATCGGGTATGATTTGCTCTATAATGAATTTGATAACAACAGCGGTCAGGATTTTTTAAAACGGTTGATACAGGTGCATGCACAAAATAATCCGCCACCTTTGCCACCGGAAAATAATATGTCAGGTTATGAGCTTATCAATTCTTACTATCATAGCCTGGAAGATACTGATACATTTAAAATAAAGCTTAGCAGAACCATACAGGAGCAAAGATTTAACTGGAAGCTGATACCTGAAAGCTATCGTAAAATTGTTAGCATTAAACATTTCAAGCTTTTTATAAATGCAACCTTTACAAACACGCTGGAGCTGGCTATAAATGCTTATCGTGCAAAAGGAAGTTCTGAGCAGGAAATTAAATCATCATATCAAACATTTAATTACCACCCAACAGAGCCTGAAGATTTACCGAATCAAGCACCTAACCCACGTTTTCAGTTAAATTTCGATAACCCGGTTATTTATAATTTGTTTGGCATTCATGATGAACAAAGCAGTGAATATGTTTTAACGGATGCTGATTACATGGAGTTGATTTATGACCTGACCGTAAATAAGAATGAAAATTTTATTAACCTGCTTTCTTATTTAAATGGCGGTTACCTGCTTTTTTTAGGTTGTAATTTTCCTGACTGGTTCTTTAGATTTTTTATAAGAATTTGTGTTGGCAACCGGCTTGATTATGCCCCTATCCAGCGCAAATCATTAATTGATCGGTTGGCAGACCCCAGCCGCTCGGTTTTTATTTCTTATTATAAAATACATACCCTTGATATAGATTGTAATCACTTGTTAGATGAAATTTACCGGAAATTATCAATAGAACCGGGAACGCCAAGCCTTTTACAAAGCAGCGGCAACAACAATGTTTTTATAAGCTATTGCAGGAATGATGAACAGGTGGCAAAAGATATGGCGCTGCAGTTTGATGAAAAATATATAGAGTATTTCTGGGATAAAAATAACCTGCGCACGGGTAATAATTTAAATAAAGAAATTACGGATGCTATTGATAAGTGTTGCGTTTTTCTGCCGGTAGTTTCAAGCAACATCAACGCTTCAAGCCCATACATTTGGATGGAATGGAGGTATGCTGTTGATACACAGAAATTAATATGGCCGGTGTTTAAAGAATT
This sequence comes from Parafilimonas sp., assembly GCA_040002335.1. Classification (GTDB taxonomy): domain Bacteria; phylum Bacteroidota; class Bacteroidia; order Chitinophagales; family Chitinophagaceae; genus Parafilimonas. Next base: position 4,351 of record JBDUEO010000036.1, read on the forward strand.
TGTTGTTAGAGATATGTTGTTACCGGATGCTTTTGGTGTAACTGCAGATATCAGAGATAAAATACTTAATAAAAATAATACATTAGGTATTATACCTGAAGGCGACAACAACAAAATCTCTGATGCAAGTTTAAAAGAGATTAAGCAGAAACAATATCTCTCCCGCGTTTCGGGAAGCAAAACAACAATAAACGTTTAATTGTATGGAAACTGAAAATCCTTTTAAAGGCGCAAGTTCATACGAAGACGGAGATCCCTTTTACGGAAGGGAAAACGAAGTAAAAGAACTTACCAGTTTGGTAAGAAACGAATCACTTACGCTTCTGTTCTCAAGATCCGGTACAGGAAAATCATCTTTATTAAAAGCAGGTTTATTTCCAGCTTTAAAAAGCCAGTCTGAATTTTTTCCTGTTTATATTCATCTTAATGATGCTGCAGTTAAACAAACTTCTGACAGCAATCTTTGCGATTATGTAATAAAAATCTGTACAAGAGAAATAGATAACTATTTTAAAGACAAGGAAAACTACACAATTACTTTACCCGGTAACATCAGGCAAGACTCGTTATTTGAATTTATTCATAACATTAAAATAGTTGAAGTTGAAGCAATAACATCTTCAGAATATGTAATAAAACCAATTCTGATCTTTGATCAGTTAGAAGAAATTTTTACAAGCCCGTTTAATAAAAGCGAGCTGCAGTTTCTTGCAAAAGAAATTAAGTGTTTAATTGATAATGAAATACCTGATTATTTAAAAAATGAAATCGCGGGTACGGAAAGCAATGAATATCAAAAACTAAAAAATACGCTAAAAAGCAAGCAGAAAAATTTCAGGATTGTTTTTTCTTTTCGTGAAGAATACCTGCCGCAATTTGAAAGCCTGCGCAAAGAAATACCCGCTATAAGATTTACAAACGCGCGATACAGGCTGGAGCCTTTTACCATTGATACTGCAAAAAATATAATTACAAGAACAGCGCCGCTGATAAAAGATGAAATTGCCACGATCGTTGCAGAAAATATAGCAATAGAAATTGAAGGCTTTGATGAAAAAAGAGTTGATCCGTTTTTATTAAGCTTGATTTGCCAAATAATTTATCCTGATTTATTACAGCAAAACAATACTTCATCAGAAGATGCAAAATTGAAAATAAAATCTTTGGTTGAGAATGCAATTGAAAGTTATGTTACAAAGGTTTATAAAACCATTAATGAAGAAACAAAGAAATTTATTGAAAAGAAATTAATAACATCCGACGGCAATAAAAACTCAGTTAACTATAATGAAGTTAAAAATAATTCCCGGCTACAATCAGATATCGAAAAATTAGTTGGCGATCCTAACTACAGGTTATTAAGTATAGGCCAGTTTTTGGATTCAAGCCATGTGAGCATTTTGCATGATCGCCTTTTACCTCCTTTAATTAAAAGAAAAGAAGAAAGAAAATCAAAAGAAGATTATGATGCTTTTATTGTTACACAAAAAGAATGGACCCTGCAAAACAGAAAACGACAGAGAATTCTTTCAGCAATTTTTTTGGGCGGCACTGCCATTTTCTTGGCGTTTTATTTAATGACATATTACTATAAAAAAGGAGCCAATCAGTTAAAGGCAAGCGCAATTGTTTTGTCTGATAGTGCAAACCGAGCTTCTGCAAGAGCAATAATGTTAACAAAAAGAGGAGATAGCTTATTATATGTAGCTGACAGCGTAAAAAACTTATCAGATAGCATAAGAACTATAGCTTCTAAAGAAAAAGACTCAGCTAATAATGCCATTCAGTTGGCAAAAAGAGCGCAGAAGAATTATGAGACGCTAAGGAACTTAACTGACGCCCTTCAAAAATTTAAGGATACCGTTACTGTTCAAGCGGATCTTCAAAAAAATGAAATTTCTCCTTTTACGTTAAATAAACCACTATATGAGGCGATTTATGATAGCTTATTCAATTTAAAAAATAGAGGCTTAAATGTAGAATACCAGGAACTATTAAAAGCAATAATAGTTGCTGTAACAGCAAGAAGGCAGATTCTTAGTGATACTATAAAAGGTTATTTCGATGCTAAAGAAGTTTGGCGAAAAAACAAAAATCCTATCGTTGAAGACATTATTTTTAATTTTATTAATAGACCTATTTACTATAAACAAATCATATCATTACCTAACGATGACAATTCTTTTTTTAATAGCAATAATATAATTTTATCTTTTTCCGATATACAAAATAAGAACAAACTCCAGGATTTTACGTATAGTTATAATAACCGGCTATATGTAGGAAATTATAATCCAGATTCAGATAGTATAATCATAAAACAAATTAGTTCGTCCTTTATAAATTCTTCCGATTTCAGTGATACAACATCTCTTTTGAATTCATTAGCATATACTCATGATACGGTAGCCGGTTTAATAAATGATTCTTTTTTCACCTTTATCCCAGGTGAAAAAAAAATTAATATGGATAAAACGCAATTGCCGATAAGTAAAAATTCAATGGCGATTATATCTCCTAACGGTCAGTTTGTAATTACCTATAAAAACTTTGATAGTGTAATTTTATGGAGTAATCATAACATAAATGAAAGTAAAAAAGTTATCCTTAAACCACAACCAGATGGCATAAAATCAATAATGTTTTCAAGAAGATCAGACCAGGTAGTAATATTGGGATTATATGGAGATTTGACTATTTACAAGCTTGATTCGCAAACGGGAAATGCAACACCGATTATTAATTCAATAAATGCTAAATATAATTTCGATAGAAGCATACAGGCAGTAAATTTTACAGATGACGGAAATGAATTAATAGCTTCCGGAAGATATTATACTTATATAAGAAATTTGGATACACCAGATACATTGCACCCACTTTCCAAAAATCCTTACTACGGAATTATTGAATCAGTTTGTCTTTCTCCAGATTTCAGAAAACTACTTTTCTCGACACCAACTGGCATTTTTGTCGTAAAAGATAAAAATGAAGATTTTTTAAATAAAACTTCCGGTTCAAACTTAATTTATAGAAAACTTTGCTCAAAAGAAAAAATCAAAATTGCTTCATTCTTAAGCCCTAACTCTGTGATTGGTATTAGTGATAGCGGCGACGTTTATCTATTAAAAATGTATCCGCAGTTTAGAAATTTAGATGTGGCTTTTAAAACAATACAGCAAGCCCCTTTGCCGCTTGTTGAGCAACTGAAATTAGATCCAACCGATTCAATAGCGTATAATCAAGTTTTAAACTCAAATGATTGGCGTTCTATAAGAAATGCCGCGGATTTTTATCATTATTATAATTACTATGAAAATTTAAAATTTTCTAAGCCAAATCTGGTTAAATCCAGAGAGCTCTATCAAAAACTTTTAACAAAAGGGTCCAACAATCAGTACAAACAACAAGATGCAAGAACATTAATAAATATATCCAAAGAATTGTCAGACCAAGATACATCCAAGCCCAACAAAGCGATGTACTATAAACAAATTATAAATATTGCAGAAAACTATAGTAATTCTCAAGATATTAATACTCTGTCAATAGACTATGGAAATTTATCTTTCTATTCTTTTTTTGCACGAAATTTTGAAGAAGGCCTTAAGTATGCCGAAAAAGGAATTGAGTTAGATTCAACAAACAACTTTATAATTACCAACCTTACAATAGGATATTTATTTACAAATAAATTTGAAAAAGCAGAATATTATTATACGCAATACAAGGACCAGTTTATAAAAGGTAGTGGTCAGAGTTTCAAAGAAGGTTTTAAACAGGATTTAAGAGACCTCGAAGCCTATGGTATAATAAATAAAAAAGATGAATTGATGTATAATGAAGTTGAACATATAAGAAACGATATATTAAAATAGATTCAATGCAAACCTTGAAATCCCCGCTTAATCTTTACCTTATTTGGCATCCAAACTATAGTCGTGGTATTGACTATGCAAATTTTTTATACTCAGAATTCTGCAGAGATTATCAAAACCCGCTTAGCCGTGGAATTGGTATTCCAGTTTTTTTTAGATCTGTGTTAGCAGATAATAACAAACCACTGGATATAGATTTTACTTTAGCCGATCACAATGCGGTAATAGTTTTAGTAGAAGATGAAATGTTTGAAGATGATATATGGACTCAGTTCTTTAAAGATATAGCAAGCGACAAAGCTTTAAACAAAAGAGTCTTTCCCGTTGCATTAAGCAAATATTCATTTGATGTAGCACCAAATGTTACAGAACAATTTATTTTACTGCAAAATATTATTGACGAAAATGAATCTGCGGAATTTGCCAAACGTTGTAAAGCTCTTGGCAGCAGTCTTTTGAATGATCTGTCCAGGTTATTATTTGATAGAGATACATCCTCCGGTGTTTTACAAGAGGATACATCTCCGCCTGTAAAGCTTTTTATAAGCCACGCCAAATTAGATGGAGCAAGCATTGCTATGGACTTTAGGGATTACGTAAGAGCCCAAACAAAACTGAATTCTTTTTTTGATGCAAATGATATAGCTAATGGATATGATTTTGAAAAGCAAATTACAGATGGTGTAAAAAATTCGGTATTAGTAGTTTTTCAAACGGATGCTTATTCAAGCAGGGAATGGTGCAGAATTGAGATAATTACTGCTAAACGTTATAAGTCGCCAATTGTAATTGTGAATGCCATAACTGAAGGTGAGAAACGAACATTTCCTTACATTGGAAATGCTCCGGCAATAAGATGGAATAATAATTTTGATGACATAATTGATCTTGCCTTATTTCAGATGCTTAGCAACCTGTACAAGGAGCAAATCCTTAAAAAATATAGTACGATGCTTAACTTAGATGATTCATTTGAAATCGCGTATCTAACATCTCCTCCTGAGCTTTTTAATTTTTTAGATATAAAAAGATTGAAGAATGAAAAGAATAAAAAAATATTGGTTTTGTATCCTGATCCTCCGCTTGGAAATGAAGAATTGAAATTATTAAATGAACTTGATAAGGGTATCACTTTTACAACTCCCACTATGTTGCCTAGCTTTAGATTATAATTATGGAAGATGAAATAAATATAGCGGGCGCTTCTGATAATATTTTAGCTACTGCAGATAAAAGCATTAAGGAAAACGATAAAAATTCCTCCGAAAAATTACTATTTGCCGGAAAAAACATTGGAATTTCTATTTCAGATAACCCTGATCTTTTAAAGCTGGGTTATTCACCAATGCATTTGCAGGATGCAGGTATTGAATTTGCAAGATACCTGATAGTTCATGGAGCAAAACTCATTTATGGGGGAGATATTAGAGAACATGGATTCACTAATCTATTCGCTGAACTTGCTAAATTGTACACAACAAAAGATACGTGCGACGAATCTCATTTTAAAAGCTACTTGGCGTGGCCGATTCATCTAAAGCTAACGAAGACCAATGAGCTTGATTATAGGCAAAACAAAGTGGAAATAGTAAAAATGCCTTTGCCTGGAACTATACATATTGATTCCACAACGTTCATTGACGCGGACACCAATGAACATAAAACCATTTGGGCAAAAAGCATTACATATATGAGGGATACTATGAATACTGATTGTAATGCCAGAATTTTTCTGGGTGGCCCGGTGCAGAATTTTAGAGGAAAATATCCTGGCCTTGTAGAGGAAGCCTGGTTGGCTTTAAGCAAAGATATCCCTGTTTATTTGGTAGGAACTTTTGGCGGGGCCACAAAAGAGATAATAAATTTATTAGTTAATAAATCGTCGACAACTTTAAGTGAAGAATTCCAGCTTTCAGATAAAGATTATGATGAATTCTATAAGTATTGGAACGTAAATGAAGATGATAAAATTGATTACAAACAATTATCAAGCTTATTTATTAACTATGGTTTGGAAAAGATTTGTAACAATAATGGGTTAACGGAAGAGGAAAACAAGCGACTTTTTATTACAAATAGTTTGATGGAAATGATCTATTTAGTTTTAAAAGGATTGACGGAAATTAAAACTAAAACATTGTAAACTATTATAATGAAAATATCTATTTTTTTGAGCTATCCAAAACCATGTTTTACATCACAGCAGACATTCATTGACAATCTTAAAAACTTTCTGAGTGACAGAGGATTTGCTCCAAGAACAATAGGCGTTACGGATTATGATATGGATGCACCTTTGAAGGGAATAAGAAGATTGATGGTTGAGTGTAACGGTTTGATCACCGTAGCACTCAGAAGAACATTTATAGAAAAGGGCACAGGCCGATATAGAACTGACATACAGGATTTAAATGAAGCAAGTATTGATAACAAATGGCTTACCAGTCCGTGGTCACAAATTGAAGCTGCAATGGCATATCAATTGGGTCTACCAATATTAATATTGAGAGAATATGGAGTATTAGATGAAGGGATTCTGGAAAAAGGAATTATAGGTTTGTATATGCCTGAATTTAATCTTGATAAAAATCCAGGCGAATATTTCAAAAGCCTCGAATGGAATGATGTAATTGGCAGATGGGAAGGCCACGTGAGGGCGGTTAGTGATAAAAAAGGAAATCCTCCTTCTTTATTTTAGTGAGACAGGCATACAATGATTTGTAATTTACTATTCAATTTCACCAATTTTTCTTACTACTAACAACAAATTTAAATGGAAATTAAAGACCTATAAAGAACTACACTTGATTTTCCAAAAATTCAAACATATATTATGGTAAAGTATTGTATTCTTTCAATTGACGGTGGCGGTTTAAGAGGCGTGGTGCCGCTTACTATTTTAAAAATGATCGAAACAAAAACAGGTAAGCGCATTCATGAGCTGTTTAATTTTATTGCAGGCACATCAACAGGCGGCTTAATTACTGCAGCTATATCTATTAAAAATCCGTTGAATGCGACAACACCACTTTACGCGTTGGATGATGTGATAAATGTATATGTACAAAGAGGGCATGAAATATTTCCTGAACGCACAAAGATTGGCAACATTTTACATGGCGGTGAAGACTTGTTCAGGCCTAAGTTTAGTGATGATGGTATAAAGGCAGTATTTACAGATGTGTTGAAAAATTATAAACTGCTCGATTGTTTAAATGATGTCATGATATGTTCTTATGATCTGAATAATAATCTTCCTTTATTCTTTAAATCAAGGGCAGCAAAAAATAATCCGGCGCAAAATGCATTATTGTATGATGCTTGCCGGGCTACTTCTGCAGGGCCAAGTTATCTTCCGTCTTATGAATTTGTTTATCCGAATGATGCTGAAAATCCAAATAGAAATTGTATTGATGGCGGCGTATATGTAAACAATCCTTCCATGGCAGCATTGGTTGAGTTTTCAAAATATCATGGTGACTATTTGCCGTCGAGTGCTGCCGATGAAATAGATTATAATGATGTATTTGTGCTATCGCTTGGTACGGGCAGCTATACAGGCAAAATAAATGATTCTGATACTTTAAATAAAGGTGAAATATATTGGGCGCAACAGATTAGCGAGATTATGATGCGTGGCGTAAACCGCGCTACTGATTATGAAATGAAAGAAATGATGAATGCCGGAAATTATTTAAGGCTAAGCATAGATATAGATAATGATACACATTCTGAAATGACAAACTCAACTTCTGAAACAACACAATACCTTGTTGCAGCCACAAATGATATGCTGCAAGAACAAGATAAAGTCATCAACGATTTTATTAGTAAAATGCTGGCCTGAGCATACTAAGAAAAATAGTTCATTAAAATTCCTTAGCGCATAAGAATTTAAATTGATATGCGCTTTTTATTATCAGAGAATTATTTGCCATATAGTTAAGATATTTAGTTCGCTGCTAAATCATTAAGCTCACTATAATATTGCTTTAAATTATTGTGATCATAAATATTAAAACAGGTTTAATATTTTAAATAACATGAAGATCATTTTATCAATTCAACTGTTGCTAATTGCTGCTTACTCTTTCGCGCAATCAACAAATATTATCCAAGTAAACGATACGCTCACTGCACACCGTTACGAGTTTTCTGCACTAGCCAAATGGCATAATAAAATTATATTGGTGCCGCAAGATCGCAGGAATGTTATTGATTCAATTTATATAATTGACAGCACAGAAATTGATCAGTCGCTTTAGCAAAATTCAATATCAAAACATATTGCTTTCGCTATAAAAAATATGAAGCATGTGGTTGATGGCGAGCCGGCAAATAATCCCTGTAAACTTATTTACGTTAAATTAAAATAAATTGTAACTTGTACCAGCATAATCCGGCTCATAATTCCCACTCTTAAAATTGGTTCGTTCTTGTAAAATAATTATTGAAACTTAAAAATAGTTTCAGGCAAGTATTTTATTGATGATGAGCATGAAATAATAAAACAAACTGCAAAAATTGTAACTACTTATGGCTTATAAAATTCTTTCTCTTGATGGTGGCGGATCATGGTCATTAATCCAGGCGCGTGTGCTGCTTGATATGTATGGTGATATCAACGGTCACGAACTCTTGCGCAAATTTAATCTTGCCATTGCAAACTCAGGCGGCAGCCTTGTATTGGCTTGTTTGTGTAATGATATGAAGATGAGTGAAATTATAAATGTGTTTCAGGATGAAAACCTGCGTAAACAGGTTTTTTCTGT
>JBDUEO010000037.1:0-12659 GCA_040002335.1 Parafilimonas sp.
AACAGGCAAAAGCACAGGAACAGGAATCAGCTAAAAAAGAAGCAAGAGTTGAATCAGAAAAAACACGCAAAACAGTGAAGACAATTCAGAACAAAGTTGAAAAAGCTACACTTGGAGATTTAAGCGCTTTAGCTGAAATAAAAGAAAAATTAAAGAAAGAGGAAGGAGAAAAGTAAACTTCTTTTTCTAAAAGTAAAGAGGCTGTCTCAAAGTTTGAGTCAGCCTCTTTTTTATGTTGCGTATTCTTTAAAAAATATTATTCTCATAATCGTTATTGTACTGAATAATGTCGGGCTCACGTACATAATTACTATTATAGCGAAAAGCAATATTCACCGTAACTCTTCCTTCAAACTGGTGCATTCCATATGCTGTGCGCGGAAAATATACAAAGCGCAATTCAGTAGTTCTGAATACAAGGTTTTCATTTCTTGTTCTTATTCCGCCACCTAAACCATAATACCATGTGGGCTGGTTTAAAATATTTTTTTGAGGTGTAAGCGCAACCACATCACCAAAAAGAAAAGGAGAAAACTTAAACCCGAAAGCCTTATAATTTACAAAGCTTATTGTTTCTGAATGAAGGCTGATTCTTGATTCGCCCCGTATTGAATCGGTTGAAAAATATCGTATTCCAAAAGTATTGTTTATACTCAAAGGATCGAGGCCAATACGGTTAAAGATTTTTGTATAAGATAGCTGCACGTATTGCCGCAATTTTAAATTTCTGAATTGAACCAGTCTGCTGAATGCAGAAACGCCTGCCAGCACACCTGCATCCTGCAATTGTTTGTGGCTTAAAAAAGTGCCTGCCCGTAAAAAGTATTGAACAATATCTCCTTTATTATAAATAGAATACCGGTTTGCATCAAAACCAAAATACGGCCTTGAAAGATATGCCTGCTGGTACCAGCCGCCTGTTATAGCAACATTGTAGCCATAAGGCACATCTTCTGTTGTACCAAAACCATACAGGTAATTTGTTTTATAAAATTCCTGTTTAAAAAATGCCATTTGGGCTAATACAGCCTGCTTATCATTAAACCTGAAAACAAGCCTGTCATCAATTTGATTTGGTATTTGGGTAAAGTTCTGGTTAAAATAACGCAGGCTTACAAACTTTCTGTCAAGGTGTGTTTTATTTATAAGATATTTTTTTATGCCAAGATTATAGCCAACCCATGTATCAAAAAAATTATAATTATAATTATAAAAATTATAATCTGGTTTATTGTAATTATTTATTGTTCTGAAATTTCCGGCTGTTAAACCGCCTGCAAAATGTGAATACTGAGAAACAAGATTTCGTTGTAAAGAAAGAGTAAGGGCATGCTGATCGTTAGTAGAATTATACAAATCCGGACTTATATTAGAATAACTAACTGAAGCATCAATAAAACTATGTGCCACATTAAATTTCGTGTACATTAAACCAACACCACTTGCCGGGCTTCTGTTTTTTTGAACCAATACTGTTGCCTGTAAACTTTGTGCAGCTCCAAATAAATTTACATCTTCAAGTTTAGCTTTAAACTTGCCTGTACTTGCCTGGTTTAATTCACCATTAATACTAAAAAGATCTTTTGTTATAACATACACATCTACGGAATCTGGCGAACCAGTTTTAGGCTGAATTATTATACGCGCATCCTGTATGTAATCAAGCGAACGCAAATAGCGCTCATTATCTGCAAGCAAATTTGCAGAAACCGGCGTGTTCTCTTTTATAAATAAATTTTGCCTTATTGCCCATTCTTTTGTGGTATTGTGTAAACTGTTTAATATTCTCGTTCCAAAATAATTTATGCTTTTTGAAGTATCTGAAAATGTTTTTTCAAACTTATATTGGTTAATAATGATGTGCCTTATAATTTTTCCTTCATAAGGTTTAAATGCCGTTTCACTTTTGGTAGTTAATAATCCCTGCTGGTTAATAGTGTCTGATGTATTTCGTTTCAGAAAGCGCATAGCATAATGAAAGATGTTTGTTCTGGGCGTATTTTGAATAGTATCTTTTTGCTGGCAATCAGCATATACAAAAAACAGAAGGAATAAAATTGTTATTGATAAATTCAGCAAATACTTCACACTGTAATAAGCGGTTAAAAAAGATTGTTTATTGCACAAACTGCTCCAATTTAGGGAATATAATTTTTAAGTAAATCCAAAAAATATTTACGGCTGATCATATTTGCGCCAAGGCTTTCAAGATGGCTTGTATAAACCTGGCAATCTACCAGTTCAATGCCTTCTTTTATTAAACTTTCAACATAGTTTATAAAAGCAAACTTACTTGCATTTGATACAAGGCTAAACATGCTTTCACCAAAAAAAACTTTTCCCATTTTTATTCCGTATAAACCACCCACAATTTTATTATCCTGCCAGGCTTCTGCGCAAAAAGCAAAACCCTTTTTATACAGATTGATATATGCTTGTTCTATTTCATCCGTAATCCATGTGCCATCATCATTTCTTTTTGTTGTTTTACAGTAATGAATTACCGCTTCAAACGAATTATTTATTTTAAATGTAAATTGATTGCTGCGTAAAATGCGCTGCATGCTTTTACTTATTTTTAATTGTTGCGGAAATAAAACAAATCTTGGGTCAGGACACCACCAAAGCGCAATTTCACCTTCAAACCACGGAAATATTCCTTTACGGTAAGCAAGCAATAATCTTTCTTCGCTTACATCTCCGCCAATAGCCAGCAAACCATCACTAAGCGCATCGCTGGCAGGTGGAAACCATAATTTGTCATCAAGAATTGAAAGTGGCATAACAGGAGAGAAGTAATGGAAAATTTATTTAATGCTCAACCATTTCTTCTATGGTAGCATTTATGCCGCGGTCTGTTATGGCTTCCTGCATTGGTTTAAGTGTGTCATAATCTCCTTGTTTCACTGCATATTTTCCCTGGAAATGTATTATAAATGCACATTGTTCGGCCTGTTCTGGCGTATGGCCACAAATATTTATAAGCGTATCAATCACCCATTCAAAAGTGTTCACATTATCATTCCAAACAATAAGGTTAAATGCGGCTACAAGTGTGTCAAGTAAATCCGTGTCGTGCTGTTCTATTATTTGCGGCTCATTGTGCATTAAAACTCTCATGACACAAAATTAGCATTTATGAAAATTATTTCATTTCATTTTATCTTAAAACTGCTGAAACAATACGATCTTTTGCCTGTAAATCTTTTGTGATAGTAATTGCTGAATAGCCTTTTTCAGCTAATAAACCTGCAACCTGATGGCTCATCGCCTCATTTATTTCAAAAAATAATTTACCTGAGTCTGCTTTTAAATTTTTTAACCCAAAATCTGCAATTGCTTTGTAAAAAATTAATGGATCATCATCGTTAACAAATAAAGCAATATGCGGTTCATATTTTAATACATTGGCAAACATTTCTATAGACTCAGATTGCTTTATGTACGGCGGATTACTAACAATTACGTCAAAAACACGAGCATTGATTTCTGCATTTAAATTTAAAATATCCGCTTGTAAAAAATTGATAAACACGTTATTTTTATTGGCATTTTGCCTTGCAATTTCTAAGCACTTATTGCTGATATCCAATGCGTAAACATTAATCAATGGTATTTTTTTCTTAAGTGCAACAGCAATGCAACCGCTGCCTGTTCCAATATCAAGAATTGAATATTTTTTATTGATGGATTGCGCAATAATCAACTCAACTAATTCTTCTGTTTCGGGGCGTGGAATTAAAACATTTTCGTCAACATAAAAATTCATTCCGGCAAACCATGCTTCATTTAAAACATATTGAACCGGCCTGAATACGAGCAATTGTTCTGTGAAAACTTTTAATTGATCTTCCTGTTCTGTAGTTAACACATTTTCTTTATTGATTAACCTTTGTGTTTTTGTAAAACCAGTTATTTTTTCAATAACCATAGCAGCAATGTTTGTCGCTTCACGATTTGTATATATTGCAAGCAGTTTGGCTATCAAAGTTTTATTCGCCTCAAAAACGGTCATAAATGCAATGTAGCTATTAATTATTTTTGAAGAATGCTTACCCAACACGAACTATATATGCATCGCTGCATTCAGCTTGCAAAACTTGCCGCCGGTAATGTTGCGCCAAATCCTATGGTGGGCGCAGTGCTTGTGTACGAAAACAGGATTATTGGCGAAGGCTATCATAAAAAGTATGGCGAAGCGCACGCTGAAGTAAATTGTATTAACTCAGTAAATGACGCTGATAAGCATTTAATAGGAAATTCAACTTTATATGTTTCGCTCGAACCTTGTGCGCACTTTGGAAAAACGCCGCCTTGTTCAAATCTTATTATCAGTCAAAAAATTCCAAAAATTTTTGTTGGAAGTATTGACCCGTTTAAAGAAGTTGATGGCAAAGGAATACAACGGTTAAAGAGCGCAGGCGTGGAAGTAATTTCAGGAATTTTAGAAAAAGAATGCAAAGAATTGAACAAACGCTTTTTCAATTTTCATTTGCATCATAAGCCTTACATAATTTTAAAATGGGCGCAAACTGCTGATAATAAAATATCCGATAATCCTAATAAACGATTAATAATCAGTAATGAATTTACAAACAGGCTTGTACATAAATGGCGTTCTGAAGAAACTGGAATTTTAGTTGGAACAAATACAATTATTGCTGATGATGCTTTATTAACGAACCGGTTGTGGAGCGGAAAAAATCGTGTAAGATTTGTGATTGATAAAGATTTAAAGCTTGCCAAAACGTATAAAGTTTTTAATAATGATGCTCCGACAATAATTTTTAATCTGCTGAAAAACAATATTGAAAAAGAAACAATCCTGGAAAATCAGGTTTATTATTATAAGATTGATAAAGACAGGAAATTAACCGATGAGATTTGCGATGCGTGTTACAATTTAAACATTCAAAGTATTTTAGTTGAAGGCGGCGCAAAACTGCTGCAATCGTTTATTGATGATAAAATCTATAATGAAATTATTATGATCACAAATACAGAAATGAAAATTGGAAATGGTTTACAAGCACCGGAATTGAATGGATTACAGAAAATTGTTTGTTCGCAAATGATTAGAAAAGATAAAATAGAATTTTTCCTATAATTAATATTATGTTAAGTAGCACGCACAGGGCTCAATACAAAGAAAAAATAAAAGCCCACGCTTCTTTTAGACCAAAGGAACTTCATCCCTGTTTACTTTATATTAGCGGGAACTTTAAATTAAACTAACATAACTTTTTTGATTTTACTAAAGTTTGCTAACTTTCTGTTTATTAATTTGCATAAGATTTCGATTAAAGCATATGACTTATCTTGAACTTACAAGGCTTCCTAATCAAATAGCTCACGACACATTTAGGTTAACTAATAAAGAAATGGCTGGGCAGTTTGTGGTTACATCTTTTCAAGATGCAGATACTAAACAATACATAGTCATGATTCAGTCATTTCATTTATCTGGTTATGGGGAGACAAAAGAAAAAGCAGCTCAAATGCTAACTGAATCTCTCAGGGATTTTTTTTCATACTTAAAATCACATCCTGTAAAGCAAGTAAAAAAGATACTTTATGAAATGGGTTGGAAAACCGATAAATGGCATAACAAACAGTTTTCTAATGTATCAGTAGACAAAGACGGGCAATTACAAGGTTTGAATATAGTTGAAAACTCTTTTGAACAATATGCTGTAACTGCTTAAAGCTACATGGGCAATTTTAGACCGTTAAATACCGATTGCTGGGAAAAATTTTTATCGTTAAAAGGTTTTCAGCTTTCAAGAGTAAAAGGCAGTCATTTTCAATGGAAAAGAGCTGGATATAGAACCATTCCAGTATGGCATGATGAAAAACAAATACCCCCAGCACATTTAAAAACAGGTTGTTTTACATTAGGCATTACTATGCAAGATTTATATGCATGGGCAGAAGAAAATTGCTAATTATATTTTAAACTCCTTTAATTTCAGCAGAGGGTGTCGGCGAAGCGCCTCCAATTGTTTCTTTTGCAAAGAAAATACTATTCCTTTTTTATTTTTTCTTTCCCGCCCAGCCCTTCAGCTACAAAAAATCATTTTTAAGAAATATAAAATTTCGCTTCGCCACAAACCCGCAACTCAAACATAATATTGTATTATCCGCGTTTTCCAAAATCACACTCAATACTTTCACCTAAAATTCTTTCAGCTTATAATTAATCATAGAATAGTTTTGCCCGCAATTAATTGTTATGCAAGTAAAGTATAGTCAGTTTAAAGCCATGCTGGCAATATCAAAAGGCAGCCTTCGTGCTATTTTCAGAAGTCCGTCCGCTGTTATTTTCAGTATTGGTTTTCCATTGGTTTTTATTTTAGTGTTTGGGTTTATTGGTGAAAGCGGTGGCATTTCTTTAGATGTTGCACTCAGCAAAAATGCAGATACACTTAATAACCCGGTGTACACTGCTATTAAAAATGTTAGCAGTTTGAATTTTGTAAAAGAGAACGACAGCCTGCTGAAAGAAGATCTTGAAAAAGGAAATATCACTGCCGTAATCAATATCACTAAAAACCCTGCTTCTAATCCTGACTATATTATTGAATTAAAAAGTTCTGAAGCGGTTAATGAGCAAAATATAGATGTGCTGGAATCTGTTTTAAAAAATGTTATCATTAATATTAATGCTAAAAAATACCCGCAAACAGAAACGGTGGCAACTATCAGCAACAATATTGAAAAAGTTCCGGGCAGAGTGTACCGGCGCATTGATTTTATTCTGCCTGGACAATTAGGATTTTCATTATTAAGCGCCGGCGTTTTTGGTGTGGCATTTACTTTTTTTAATCTTAGGCAACAACTTATTTTGAAACGTTTTTTTGCAACACCCATCCGGCGTACATACATTGTTTTAGGCGAAGCGCTTAGCCGCGTTATATTTCAAATGATGACAGCCATAATTATTATCGGGCTTGGCACCGTGGCATTTCATTTCACGCTTGTGCACGGCTTTGAAACATTTCTTGAAATAATGCTGTTGAGTTTTATAGCAGTAATTGTTTTTATGGGTTTTGGTTTTGTGGTAAGCAGTGTGGCAAAAAACGAAAGCACCATCCCTCCTTTTGCAAACCTGTTTACATTACCGCAATTTTTATTAGCCGGAACTTTTTTTCCTATCAGCGTTTTTCCAAAATGGCTGCAGGTATTTTGTAATATTTTGCCGCTTACACATTTTAATAATGCTATGCGCGATATTTCTTTTGAAGGCGCCAGCTTTATAAGTTGCTGGCAAGATATAGGCATACTTATAATTTGGGGAATTGTTATTTACGCTGTTGCCATAAAAGTTTTTCGTTGGGAATAATTTTCTCCTTTTTTTGTAATGATAAAATGTAACTTTTACACGATGTTGCGCTTTTATAGTGAACAATTATTTCTTGCTACATTAATAATACTATAAGAAAATCAGGTATAGATTTTGAAATTAATTTAGATAATTTTCTAACGATTAAAAAAAGTCTATGAATGTTTTAGCCACATCGCAAACAGGTTTGACTACCGTAATTTCTCAATTGCAAAAACAAAAAGAAATACTTACTGTAACTTATCATGAAGCTATTTCGAAAGGCGAAAAGCTAAATGATATTAAAACGCTGTATATAAATTTAAAAGACGTAGATAAAAAACTAAGTGATCTGTTACGTGTTTGTAACATTAGTATCTAACAAACATTTACATAAACAAAAAGTTCCCATAAAAAAATGCAGGAACTTTTTCTTTTATAATATGTCTGCGCAATAAGAATGTTATTCAATGGGTATATAAATGTCAAACGTTGCTCCTTTATCTATGTGTCCCGTTGCCGTAATTATTCCATTATGATTTTCTACAATTTTTTTGCAGATGGCAAGCCCAATTCCGGTTCCATCAAATTCATTGCGTCCATGTAAACGTTGAAATAACCCAAATATTTGTTCATTGTATTGTGGCTCAAAACCAATTCCATTATCCGTAATAATATAATGATGATATGTAATTCTCTTTAGTGCAGGAACATCTTTCATTTTTTCACCATTAATAATATTATGCGAAATGCGTATGTGCGGCTGAACACCATCTTTTGTAAATTTTATTGAGTTTGTAATAAGGTTTGTAAGCAATTGCTGAAACTGGAAAGGAATTACAGTTGCTGTTTTTAAACCGCTCGATTCTATAACAGTATTTGTTTGCGTAATCTTTTCTTTTAAAGTATCTACAACTTCTTCTAATATTTTATCAATGTCACATACTTCAAAATGCAACTGTTCTGCATTTGTTCGCGAATAACTTAAGAGATCATCAATTAGCTGCTGCATTCTTTTTGCAGCTTTATCAATTCGCTTAAAATAATCTTTTGCATTATCACTTAAAACGGCAACTTCTTTATCAGCAAGATGCCTTGTAAACATTCTTATTTTTCTAAGCGGTTCCTGCAAATCATGACTGGCGATATAAGAAAATGAAGCAAGTTCATTGTTCATTTCTTCAAGCGTTTTGTTTTGCTGAAGCAGTTGCAATTCTTTGTTGTGTTGCGAAGTAACATCCTGCAATGTTCCAATATAAACTCTTTCATTTTCCTCTGTAATAAAAATGCCTGTGTTGCGTACATGAATCAAGCTCCCATCTTTTTTTATAACACGAAAAAGATATTCATTGGATATATTTTCTTCTTCTAATTCACTGTTTTTTGATATGAAATTTTGGAAATCTTCAGGATGAACAAAGTGAGTAAAGTTTTCGAAAGTCGGTTCAAATTCGCCCGGCTTGCAACCTAATATTCTATATAAATTATCAGAGTAAGCAAATGTTCCTGATGAAAGATTATAGCGGAAGCTTCCTATTAAAGATGTTTGCTCGGCAAAATTGAAAGTTTGATTTAATTCATTGATCTTGTTTTGTATTTCAACAGTTTCTGTTATGTCTTGTGCTGTTCCTGCCAGGCGCGTTGGATTGCCATTATCATCAACATATACTTTACCTCTCCCATGAATATTTCGCACTGCACCATCCGGTCTTTTAATGCGGTGATAAAAATCAAAAGGCCTGCGAAGTGTAAGCGCTTCTTCAATTATTTGTTTTGAATATTCCCGATCGGGTTTATAAATTGAATTAGCATAATTCTCATAAGTTATACTTTCAAAAGTACCTGGAGTAATTCCATAAATGCGATACAATTCATCCGTCCAGCAAATTTTATTTTGTTCAATATCCCATTCCCAGCTTCCAATATGAGCAAGCCTTTGCGCTTCATTAAGCTCTTTGTTTTTTGCTGTTAATTCTGCTGCTCGTTCTTTTACAAGTCGCTCTAATTTTTCAGTATTTGTTTTTTGATCGTTTATATCTGTACAGGTTCCAAACCATTTTATAATTGTGCCTTCATCATCTTTTATGGGCAATGCTTTGCCTAAAAACCATCTATAGCTTCCGTTATTTTTATCCAACAGCCTGTATTCAACCTGGTAAGGTTTGCCCGTTTTTATAGAATTATGCCATGTGCCAATGCAAGCCTGAATATCATCCGGATGAAGAATAGGTATCCAGCTTTGATCTTCTATATCCTTATTAAAACCTGTGTATTCATACCAGCGTTTATTGTAGTAATCAATGTAGCCATCTGTTTTTGCTGTCCATACAATTTGGGGAATTAAATCTGCCAGTTGCCTGAAATTGCCTTCGCTTTGTTTTAAATTATCCTGAATATTTTTTTGTTCCGTTACATCGTGCATGTTAGAAACAAAAGCATTTACATATGGCACATCCAGCAAATTTGAAATGGTGCTTTCCATCCAACGCCATTCTCCGCTTTTGTGTAAAAACCGCACTGTATTTCTTGCAATTTTTTTGTTTTCAACTGCAACCATACTGTTTTCAATAAGTGCAAGAATATCGTCAGGATGTACAAATTCTAAAGCTCTTCTTCCCCACAATTCTGTTTCATCATATCCTAAAATATTTTTTATTGAATCGCTTACATATTTAAAAACGCCTTGTTCATTGCACAACGCAATTATATCAATACTGTTTTCAACCAATGCGCGAAAGCGGTTTTCACTCTCTTCTACTTTTTTGCGTGCGATAACTTTATCTGTTATTTCTGTGCCAACAGCTATTATACCTATTATGGTTTTATTATCATCAAATAAAGGTTCATAAACAAGATCAAAATAGCAATCAGTTAGTTCGCCATTTCTTGTAAGCTGAATTAAAAATTCCGATGCAGTAACAGTGTTGCCGGTATGTAAAACTTTATCGTGAATTTTTTGTAGATGGTGCGCTGAAGGAATTGTTCCAAAAAAAGGTTTACCAGTTATTTCTTCTGCAGAACGCCCTAAAATTTTAAGTGCTTTGTCGTTTATAATTTCAACTACAGCATCTGTACCTCTATAAATTGTTATAGCAACAGGTGCCTGTTTAATAAGTGTTTTAAATCTTTTTTCGCTTATCTGCAGCGTTTGATTTTTTTTAATTTGTTTTATTATCGAAAGAAATGCATAAATAATTATTGCAAGCGACAACAATAAAAATATAAGCAGAAATAAAGGCGCGGTAAATATGTGTTGGTTTAATTCTTTGTCTTTTTGTTTTAATATTTCGGTTTCTGCATCTGTTATTGAATTTACTTCTGCTCGTATATTATTAAGCATATCCCTGCCGCTGTTCAGCATGGTATCGCTTATCGTTTGCGTTTTGCTTAGCACTAATAATTGCGATACATAAGTTATATAATCATGCGCCAGAAGATTTAAATCTTCTATGTCGCGTTCCTGTGTAATGTTGCCAGCTTCTAATTGTCTTAAACGATCAATTATTTTTGGGTATTCTTTAACCTTGATATTAAAATCATCAAATGAACTTTTTTTGTGTAGTGTGATATAATCGCGATAGTCAACGGCAGCATCTCTTAACGAGAGAAAAAATTTGTCATACTGAAGTGATGCCTGCGTTGTTTGATTAACCATGCCATACGAATACATCAACAGCTTTATACGCTTAAAACAAATGAATGAAAAAATGCAGAGTGAAAATATGCCTGCAAATAATAGTAAATAAGCTGTACTGATTTTTTTCATACGCGCTATACCAAATTTTTAATGTGAAAGATCAGACAATGATTTATAAAAATATTGGGCTAAAATTAAAAATAAAATGCGCAATCGCAATTGCACCTTGTATTTTTAGCAATATTATATTTAGTAGTTGAATAATTATAATGGATACATTAATTATTAATATAGGATTACTTGTTAATACCAGGAAGAATAATAATCTTTTACGTGGTGAGCAATTATCGTATTTGCCTTGCATAAAAGATGCTTACCTGCATGTAAAAAACGATATAATTTTTGCTTATGGCAGCATGAAAGAATTATCAACAATCAATTCTCCATTATCAACTATAAATGCAAATGGCGCTTATGTTTTGCCATGCTGGTGCGACAGCCACACGCATCTTGTATTTGCCGCAAGCCGTGAAGAAGAATTTGTTGATAAAATAAAGGGATTAAGTTATGCTGATATTGCTGCAAAAGGCGGTGGCATTTTAAACTCTGCAAATAAGTTGAATGCAATGAGTGTGGAGGAACTTTTTAAACTTGCATTAAAACGATTGAATGAAATAATTCAACTTGGAACAGGTGCTGTTGAAATTAAAAGTGGTTATGGATTGAATGTTGAAGGTGAATTAAAAATGTTGCGTGTAATACAAAGATTAAAACAACGTTCGCCAATAAAAATCAAGTCAACATTTTTAGGTGCGCATGCTTATGCTTTGGAATTTAAAAGCAATCATGAAGCGTATATAAAACTGATCGTTGACGAAATGTTGCCAAATATTGCCAAAGAAAACCTGGCTGATTACATTGATGTATTTTGTGAACAAGAATTTTTTTCTCTTGATGAAATGAAACGCGTTTGCGAAGCAGGAATAAAATATGGATTGAAACCCAAACTTCACGTAAACCAATTAAACAGCATTGGCGGAATTGAAGCAGCTATTAAATTAAATGCGTTAAGTGTTGATCATCTTGAAACAATGACTGAGAATGATATTGAAAAACTTTCTGCATCTAAAACTATTGCAACTTTATTACCAACTGCAGCCTATTTTTTAAGAATGAATTATCCGCCTGCAAGAAAATTAATTGATGCAAATTGTGCTGTTGCGTTGGCTTCCGATTTTAATCCCGGCTCCTCTCCCAGCGGCAACATGAATAACGTAGTTTCGATGAGTTGTATTCAAATGCGCATGTTGCCCGAAGAAGCAATTAATGCAGCAACAATCAACGGCGCTTATGCAATGGAATTACAAGATGAAGTTGGAAGTATTATGACAGGTAAAAAAGCGAATTTAATTTTTACAAAACCAATTTCTTCACTTGCATATTTGCCTTATGCATTTGGTAGTAATTTGGTTGATAAGGTGATGATTGATGGGGAGTTTGTTGGTGGAGAAATTTATTGATTGTAAGAAGCTAAACAGATAAAGTTTTTGCGTTTTTTTTGAAAACCTTATATGTTTCTACTGAACAAAACACGCTCAAGACTGTCAAAGCTCTTCACTAAATAATGCTATTTATAAATAGCAACATCTTCAAAACCTTCGCTGGTTTTTACACCGCGATACATGCCGTCGCAATTAAAAA
>JBDUEO010000038.1:0-12470 GCA_040002335.1 Parafilimonas sp.
ACCTTTAACTATTTCTCAAATTAGTTTTGAACAGAAAACACAGGTTGAAAATCATATTATAATGTTGGGCGATGCAGCAGGAATGATAACACCTTTATGCGGTAATGGAATGAGCATGGCAATGCACGGTGCAAAGCTTTCGTTTGTTGAAATAAATAATTTTCTGCAACAGAAAATTTCAAGAAATCAAATGGAAAATAATTATCAGCTTAACTGGAAAAATAATTTTGCTGCAAGGCTTGCAACAGGAAGATTGGTTCAACGTTTTTTGGGCAATAATACTTCAACCAATTTGTTTTTAAAACTCATGCATATATTTCCTTTTTTATCTAAGGCTGTTATTTGTTCTACACATGGAAAAGCTTTTTAAATACCTTGAACACATTTTTAAATTTTTAAAATTTGCTTTAATAGCGCAAACAAAAAATTAGGAGTTGGCAGCGCAATTATTTAAGTTTACACTGTATAACTATTATTTTTTTAAAAAAAAAATATGAAACAACTCTATGCACTGCTTTTATTACAAATTATTTGGGGGGGGGGGTAAAAGCGCAACCATATAATAATCCTCCTACATCACCAAGTGATAGCACGCCGGCTAATTGTAACTGGGATTTAAGAAGCCAGATCTTTAATACAGTTTATGCTTTGGATGGAACCCACATGACAAGTGTAATTGTGTATGGCAATGGCACCAATACAAATTATCATGACGTGGCTTTTCAATATGAGGATAAGAAAGACCAATGTATTAATTCCGATGGATGCAGCGGTATAAGTGATGATTATGCCGATACTTTAAAAATTTTCGTGTACTATCCCAAACATGATTATTCCACCGCAACAGGAAGTAAATTACCCGTATTTATTTTTGCCCATGCAGGTGGTTTTTCTGATTGCAAAAGATTAACACCCGTTGGAGAAAGCCAGGAATTATGTACGGATATGGCACATCGTGGCTTTGTAGTTTTTAGTATTGAATACCGTACAGGAAGAAAAATTGATGAAAACCCTGGCACTTATGCTCCTTATACATCTGTTTTTCAACTGGCGGCTGCCTACAGGGCTTCACAGGATGTACGCGGTGCCATCCGTTATATTGTGTACCGGCAGAATCATGAAGGAACCGGAGATATTAATGATCCATATCGAATTGATTTAAATAACATCTTTCTTGGCGGTGCTAGTGCGGGTTCAGTGGCAATGCTGTCGGCTTCTTATTTTTACGAAACATCCGGACAGGCTATGCTCAATGATGTATTTCCTGTACAGGGTGATGTGATTACGCATGTAATGGGAGACATAAATATTGATTTTTATCTCGGTAATGATAACATCAATTATATGCCAGGTGTGAAAGGCATATTGAATTGCTGGGGCAGCCTTAATGTTCCGCTCAGTTATTTTCCAAAGGGAGGTATCCCACACCCAATAGACTTTTTTAAAAACCTTCCCTATAAGCCACCTGTTATTTCTTTTTGCGGAAGACAGGATAATGTATTTAATTACAATTATCAACCGGTTTATTATTCACCTGCCATGGGAGCTCATTCATTTTTTAACAGCACCAGTAATTGTTTAATAAATCCTCCTTATACGCTTGAGGGCCTTGACAATTCTACCCCTGATATGTACAATTTAGGTTCAGGCGGGTTCTTCAATCTGGTTTTGCAGCCTTTGGGCATATTCTTAGAATTTTACATGGATTGCCAGATGCATCATGGTTTGGATGATGATGATAATACCTGTGGCAAGTGCATAAGCCAACCAACAAATTATTTTCTACGATCTGATTGTGTAACTCCATGCGCTTATACCAGCAATTTTGGCGTGCCTTCTGCAAACAGTCAGCTCTTAACCTATATTTATATTGCAAGCAGAGCGGCAACGTTTTTCCAGGCTATTATGAGCCTCACTACGTCTAATGTTACAAAAACGTCTTTCATAGAATGCGAAAATTACAGGAATAGCTGCGGTACAGATAGTTATAATACTACTAATTGCCTCTCAGGATGCAGCGGAAATTAATCATATTCTAAAACTATAATTATGAAAACTTTTTTACTTATTCTCACTTTGGTTATTTCTACACTTCTTAATGCCCAATCATCCGTAAATAATAAATCGGTTATTGCCCAACCCGGCACCTTAGATTCAAGCTTTGGAACAAATGGAGTTTCACTCAACAATAATAACGGTTCTTGCAACGCAATTGCGCTGCAAAAATCGGGGAAAATAATTTATTGTGGCGTTGGAGTAATTAATAATACATTAGGTTTAAAGCTTGCGAGGTATAATGTTAACGGTTTAATAGATAGTTCTTTTGGTGTAAATGGATATGTTGTTCTGAATTATGCCATTTACGGTTCAGGGGAATTCTTTTGCTTAACCGTGTTGGATGATGATAAAATAATTGCTGCAGGAGATATCAATAATAATGTAGCGCTTGCAAAATTTACAGCAGATGGAAAGCTGGATTCAAGTTTTGGAGAGGATGGTATTGCGCAAAAAGATTTTGATTTGTTTCAGTCAGCATGGGGAATACAAACCCAGGCCGATGGCAAGATAGTGATTGCCGGGCAAAGTGCGCCGGATGTATATAATACTTCCGGCCTTGTGGTGCGTTATCTTGCTGATGGCACTTTAGACAAAAGTTTTGGTAATGGGGGCGAAATAATACTGCCGGAAGCATTGCGTTTGTTTTCAGTGGTTCTTCAAAAAGATGGTAAAATAGTGCCGGGTGGTTTTACAAACATCGGGGACAATAAATTTTATGTTGGCAGGCTGAATGAAGATGGTAGTTATGATAAAAGTTTTGGCGGCAGCGGGTATGTTTATACCAGGTTTTCTAAAAACCACAGAGACCAGTTGCGTTCACTTGCCCTGCAAACGGATAGTAAAATTTTAGGGGCAGGCATAAGCAACATTTATGGTGGCAACCAGGATATGGGTGTGGCAAGGTATAATACAGATGGCAGTCTTGACAGCAGCTTTGGAACAAATGGCTTGCAAAGTATTGCAGTTGCCAAAAATGCTGCAGAAGCCACTGCCGTTTTATTACAAAACGATGGAAAAATTATTTTGTCTGGGGATGTAGTTAGTGATACCCCATCATCAGGAGATGCCTTGTTAGTAAGGTTAAATACAAATGGAAGTATTGATTCAACGTTTGGCGTCAATGGTGTTGCAATAACAGATTTAAGCAATGGTGGGTCTGATTATGAATCAGGAGCAGTATTACAAACGGATGGCAAAATAATTACCGTTGGAAGCAGTTATTTAAACAATATGAATTATGATAATATTGTCCGCTACAATAATGATGGTTTAATTCAAAAACAACAAATTATCGCCAAAATACGCCGTTGGTTACAACATCGAAATGGCATTGAATGGAATAATATAAACGGTGCAAGCAACTATGTTGTGCAGCGTAGTTATGATGGTATTCATTGGTCAACCGTCCACAGTCAACAGACGACGGCTAGCAGCCAGCAGCTAACAGCTAATAGTTATTACAACGATCCTGCACCATTAAACGGCAGTAATTATTATCGCTTGCAAACAACAAGTATAAGTGGCGTGGTTAATTATTCAAATGTAATTGCCGTTAATGCTGATGAAGATGCTATTAAAATTTCACCCAATCCTGCAACAAACAGTTTACATATTGAAGGCTTGCCGTTAAACCAAAAAATAAAATTGACAGTTGTTGATTTTACAGGCAATACAAAACTACAGGCAATTGCAAATGCTGCTTCCTACAACTTAAATATTGCTTCGCTTACAACAGGTAATTATTTATTAAAGATTGAAATGAATAATGAAATGGTTACAAAGAAATTTGTGAAACAATAAAGAACGTAATCGAAAACAATGAGAACAGATGAACAGCAATGATTCATCTGTTTTTTTATGCAGTTGTTATCCGAATTAACAACAGCATAATTTTTTAAAGCAACCATATTTAAACAACTTTAGTTTTTCATTAGTAATTTTTATCTGGTTATCGCATCTATCATTGCAAAAAATAGAGAATGAAATTAATATTAGGATTTATCTTTTTGATCTCAGGCCTTGTTTCAGTGAATGCACAGCTATACAAAACTGTTGATGAAAAAAGTAAAATATCGTTTACCATTAAAAATTTTGGTTTTAATACACCCGGAAGTTTAACCGGTTTAAAAGGAACAATTAAATTTAATCCTTCAGATTTGCCTTCTTCTTCTTTTAATGTTTCTGTAGATGTAAATACAATTAACACCGGCATTGATGCACGCGATAATCATCTTAAAAAAGAAGAATATTTTGATGTAGATAAATTTCCAACGATAAACTTTGTATCAACAAATATCACAAAAGATCAGAACGGTTTTACAGTTTCCGGAAATTTTACAATTAAAGGCGTTACAAAACCTATTTCATTTCCTTTTACCGCTCAAAACCAGGATAATGGACTGTTGCTTGATGGCAGTTTCATTATAAACAGGAAAGATTTCGGCGTTGGCGGAAGCAGTGCTGTACTAAGTAATACTGCCAATATTAACTTAAAAGTATTTGCAATAAAGAACTGATTTAGACGGCAGGTTAAATATCAGCCTGTAATTGGCAATTCTTTCTTACTTTTGCCGCCCTTAATTATTATTTAAACATTTAAAAACAAACAGGGTAATGAACAATTATGAATTGATGGTGATTTTTACCCCTGTGCTTTCTGATGAGGAATTTAAAGCCGTTCAGAAAAAGTATTCCGATTTTGTTACTGACAATGGCGGAAGCATAGCATACAGCAATCCCTGGGGATTAAAATCACTGGCGTATCCTATCCAGAAAAAAACCACAGGAATTTACTGGGTTCTGGAATTTAGTGCGCTATCCACCTTCAATGAAAAGCTGAAAATTCAGCTTTTACGTGACGAACAAGTTATGCGTCACATGATCACTGTACTCGATAAATACGCCGTTGAGTATAATGAAAAAAAGAGAAGAGGCGTACCTACAGGAATTGAAAAAGCGGAGGCATAATTTATGGCAAAAACAAATGAAATAAAATACCTTACCGCTATTAAAACAGAAAAGCCGAGGAAGAAGTTCTGCCGCTTTAAGAAATACGGTATCAGGTATGTAGATTACAAAGACGTTGAATTTTTAAAGAAATTTGTAAACGACCAGGGAAAAATTTTTCCACGCCGCCTTACCGGAAATTCATTAAAATATCAGCGTAAAGTAAGTGATGCAGTAAAGAAGGCCCGCCAAATGGCGCTTATGCCTTACGTTACTGATTTATTAAAATAGGCCTCACCTAACCCTTCTTCAAAAGAGAGGGCTTTAAAAAAATAAACATGCAGGTAATATTAATACAGGATGTAGATAATCTTGGCGGTGCTAACGAATTGGTTACCGTAAAAAGCGGCTATGCACGCAATTATCTTATTCCCCAAAAATTTGCTATAGAAGCAAGCGCCGGTAATAAAAAGCAATTAGATGAACGCCTAAAAGTCCGGTCTAAAAAAGAAGCAGCTATGCTTGCAGAAATTAATAAAGTAATTAATGTGCTGAAAGAATCACCGCTAAAAATTGGTGCTAAAACCGGTACAAGTGGTAAAATATTCGGCAGTGTTACATCTTTACAAATTTCCCGTGCTATACGCGATCAGAAAGGATATGAAATTGATCGTAAACGCATATCTATTACAGACGAAGTAAAAGAACTCGGTTCGTACAAAGCCAATATTGATTTTGGCAATGGTAATAATACTGAAGTTGAATTTGAAGTAGTAGGTGAATAATGAAACTGAACTAATTATTTATAAATCCTGCCTTGCGGCGGAATTTTTTATTTTGAAGATTTTAGCGCTTATCAAACTTTTTTATGCAACATAATTTGAAATCTTTGCCAGTATTTTTTATGGTCGTAAAATTTTCGTGGTTGAAACTTTCTTTCCATTGGCATCAACAATTCTTAAAAAATAAATACCGGCAGCAACATTTTTCATTACAATTTTAAAATTTGTTGTTGGTTGGGTAACACTGATCGTATTTGTTGTTATTCGTTTTCCTACAGCATCATACAAAACATATTGATAAGAAGTGCCGGAAGTATTGTTAAGTGAAACATTTAATACGCCGCTTCCATCAATAGGGTTTGGACCGGTGGTAACAGAAACAGTATTTACGGGCGTTACCGAAGAACTATCATTGTTAAATACAACAGTAAAAGAAGCTTTCGTATTTCTATAACCATCAAAATATAAAAGGTATTTATGGTTTAGTTGCAGGTTTGTAAGGTTTATAGTTCCGTTGGTACTGAAACTTGAACAAATTGAAGGTGGCGGATACGTTTGCGCTACCGGGCAACTCTGCACATCATACAAAGCCATTCTTACACTTTGTGAAATACAGGAAGATAGTTCCGATGGTACGGTTGTATAATTTGTAATATCTAAATTTACCGTTGTTTTTGTACCCGTTGAAAATGCATAATAAGCATTATTAGTAACAGAAGTGCCCGCGTCTTTACAATCAACCTGCTTAAAAGAAGGATCAACAAACTTGTTGCTGGTTGCATGAATTAAATCAAAAGCTACAGACGTATTATTTTGTATTTCGGTTGATGGAAAAGTGGAAGGGCATTCATCGTTTGCAATGGCTAAGGTTGGTAAAGGAACCATTTCGTCTGTTGGCAACCCGCACGAGCCATACGTATCGCCTTGTGGCGTTACCGTATATAACGCACCCTGGTAAGCAGATGCATCCGGCGATCTTCTGTCAACATAATCCAATATTGCATAGTGCATAAGCTTTGAAGGATTTATGGTTGGATAACCTCCGCCACCGCTTTCATAATCATCATTTATATGCGACAGGTTAAGCGCATGGCCAATTTCATGCAGTATAATCATTTCAAGATCATAAGTGCCAACTGCGGGAAAACACGGGCCATATTCAAATGTTACAGTAGAGCCTGATGATACGCCGCTATTTCTTATTAAAATATCAAATCCTGTTTTTTGCCCGGTTAAAATTTGCTGGCCTTGCGTGCAGGCTGAAAACCAACTGTATGTTGATTCAAGCACACCATCCGCCATTTTAGGAACACCTGTATTGCTATTATCAAACACAACAATATTTATATTATCATCATCAACTTTTTGTACAGTGGTTGGTGAACCTTCAATTAGGTTGGCACCAACAATTTCTTTCCATGTTGCCAATGCACGTTCAAATGTTCCCTTTGCCGGCGAAGTTGTAAAATTTATTCCGCCGCCAGCTGTGCTTGTGCTGAATTGAACAGTATAACCACCGGAACCATTATCATTCATAAGTCTTGGCTCACGTACAAAATCTTTACCACCAGTAGTAAAATCGCCATCAAGAACGGCAAAAAGAACCTGCAGGTCTAAAGCTGATGTTGCAGACGTTCCATCATTTGCAACAACGGCAAATTTTCCGGTACCTGCCCTGTCCGGCACATTTAATTTTATTTGATTATCCGCCCATGATAAAACATAAGGCGAGTTATAATCTATTTTATAATCAGGATTTGTGTTATCGTTATTTGCATCTTTAAACTTTACGGCTGCTGATCCTGATGGATTATTTCCAAAACCGGAACCGGTGATAGTAAGAATATTGTTTGCTGCATCATTAATAGCGCCTGCGTTTACCGTAGCAGGAGAAAAAGAACTGATCACTACACCGCCGGTACCATTACTTACAGTGCCTGAATTTATTTTAATATTTGCATCAACAGGCGTAGAATCTGAATCAATAATTTGTTCCTGCGCGCCGGTACGCTGTTTTATTAAGCTGTACAGTGTTTGCTGAATATTATCATACTTTGCAAATGGCGCAAATGCTTTTTGCCCGTCTTCATCGTAACGCAAAAAACCCTGTTCACTGCTGTACACATCGTATAAAATATTTTTTGTAAAAGGCGAATGAATCTTGAGCCCGTTCTCAAACAAAAAAAACATTCCTTTCTGGCCATTATCAAATTGTATTACATCGCTTACCTTAAGGCATTTGTTGCCAACACTTCCGCCTTGGGTAATTACTTCAATTTCTTTTGATAAAATGTGCCCTTTAAATAATTTATAAATATGCACTTTGTTAGATGTATAAATAACAGTGTGGTCATCATTCCAAAAAGATGTTTTACCTGTTATTTTTCCTTCAACTATTAACGATGCCTTATTTATTTTACTATCTAAATCTATTTTATATAATTGCCCATTAATGGTTGAAAAAACTGATATCATTAATATACAACAGCAAGTAATTTTCCTAATTAATTTCATCCGGTAATATTTAGGTATATTAAAAATACGATTGAATTAAGAATTTGTTTTGCAGCCAGAAAAAAAAGTTTTGTTTAGCACATGCACCATACAAAATAAAAAAGGCTGTTTTAGATAACAGCCTTTATAATTAAATATTGTTTTACTACCATTTGTCAACTTCTTCAGATGTATTATCATCAATTGAAATTTCAGTAACCTCTGCTTCAGCTTCAACTTCCATTTCCACTTCAGCAGCATCTTGTATTGGAGCGTTTTCAGGATATTCATGATTGAAAGCATCAAAATCAAAATCGGGCATCAATTCTGTTTTTACATAATCAACTGCTTCAGTTAATGCTTTGCAGAATTTATTAAAGTCTTCTTTGTATAAAAACAATTTGTGCCTGTCGTAGCCACCATCATTAAAACGTTTACGGCTTTCAGTTATGGTAAGATAAAAATCATTACCACGTGTTTCCCTTACATCAAAAAAATAAGTTCTTCTCTTTCCGGCTTTAATGCGTTTGCTGTAAACGCTTTCCATTTTTTTCTCGTTGTTTTCGTACGCCACTTTTGTTTGGTTTGATTTTGGTAATTGTTGCTTGTAGCAGCAAATATAATATTGTTTTACTATTACCAAAATTTTGATAAATTATATTATACTATGCTGATGCTTTTTCTTCGTTTAACTGCAGGTTATACAGTTCTGCATAATAACCTTCATGGGCCAGCAATTCTGCATGCGTTCCCGATTCAACAATTTCTCCATCTGAAAGAATAATTATCTTATCAAATTTTATAGAAAGAAAAATGCGGTGCGTTATAATTATAGTTGATTTGTTTTGAAGAAAGCTGTTTAAGTTTTGTACAATTTTATTTTCTGTTTTAGCATCTACTGCACTTAAACAATCATCAAATAACATAACCGGGCTTTCTTTAATTAAAGCTCTTGCAATTGAAACGCGTTGCTTTTGCCCGCCGCTTAAAGTTACGCCCCGCTCACCTACCAGGGTTTCATAACCTTTATCAAGTGAATTAATTTCATTGTCTATCGCAGCATAATCTGCATATTTTCTTACATCAGCATCTTCAATTTTTTGGTTGCGTAAACCAAAACGAATATTGTTTTGAACAGTATCGCTAAAAAGAAAAATATCCTGAGGAACGTAACTTATATAATCGCGGATATTTTTTAAAGATTGATAGCGGATGTTTTTATCGCCAATAAAAATCTCACCTTTATCAGGATCATAAAAACGCAACAGCAATTGTGCAAGGGTTGATTTTCCGCTTCCTGTTTTACCAAGTATCATTATTTTTTCACCAGGTTTTATTTCCAGCGAAAAATTATTCAATGCACGTATGCCTGTATGCGGATAAGTGAATGTTACATTTTTAAAAAGAATGTTTCCTTTTAATGTGCTGCTTTCTGCATTTGCATTATTTACAACCAGCGGTTTTGTTTGTAAAAATTCGTTTATTCTTTTTTGCGATGCCGCTGCGCGTTGCACCATGCTCGCAACACTTCCAATAGCACTTACCGGAAACATCAGCATATTTATATAGATAACAAATTCAACAATAATTCCAACTTTATCAGGATTTGATAAAGCCATTTTGCTACCAATTAAAATGGTAAGCAATGTGCTTAAACCCACCAGTAAAGTCATGCTGGGAAAATAAATGGCTTCTACTTTTGCAAGGCCTACAGCATTCTTACGGTAATCTTCACTGTTCTTACTAAAAAAACCAAACATTGCTTTTTCCTGTACAAAAGATTTTATAACCCTTATTCCTGAATAAGATTCCTGCGCATTGGTAGTAAGATCAGACAAAAGCGCCTGCACTCTTTCACTCTTTTTATGAATAACGGTATTTACAATATAAATTGTTATGGCAAGAATTGGCAGGGGTGCAATTACAACAAGTGTAAGATTAAAATCTTTGCGTAACATATTTACAAGGCAAAGCGTAATAAGCGCAACAAGATTTACGGTGTACATTATTGCAGGGCCGGTGTACATTCTTACCCGGCTTACATCTTCTGTAATACGGTTCATCATATCGCCGGTGCTATGGGTTTTAAAAAATCCCATATCTAATTTCTGGTAATGGCTATAAACTTCATTTTTAAGGTCGTATTCAATATGGCGGCTCATTACTATTAAAGTTTGCCGCATAAAAAACATAAACAGCCCTCTTAATAAGGCCAATATTAATATTACAATGCTGCAGATAATAACAATTTTACTAAAATCGAAGTGTTGAAGCCATCCAATTAAAAATTGTACAGATGCAGAATAGTTTTCAGTTGTTTTTGAAGGCTGATGTGAAATATATTGTTGCACTTTGCCTACTATGTAACCTGTAACTTCCGGCGCAAGTACCGTAAAATAATTGGACGCAATTACAAACAGGATGCCTGCAAGTAACCGAACCCTGTACTTCCAGAAATATTTATTTAAAGCTGCAAGATGTTTCATAGCAAAACAAAGTTAGCGGTAGGAATTGTGTAATACCAAATTGATATTTTTCAAAGATCAAAATGCGATAGAACATGTGTGGAACTATTTTGAAAATAAAAAAAGAGTATTATATATGGGTTATTGAAAGTTGAATTTTCAAGATAATTGTATATTGGGTTATCTGAATTTATGTAACATACACATTCAGGAAAACTAAAAAATTACTTTCAAAAAAAATCAATATTATAAATTCTTTTAAGAGTATTTTTTGCTGATAAGTTTCAAACGTTATTTTTGCAGCGGAGAGTTGGCAGAGCGGTCGATTGCGGCAGTCTTGAAAACTGTTGACTGTAACAGGTCCTGGGGTTCGAATCCCTAACTCTCCGCAAGTATTACAAAACAAAAAATCCGGCAAATCAATTGACTTACCGGATTTTTTGTTTTTAAAATGCGCAGAATAATCGGCAGATGCCAGTTATCATCTCGAAACGAATCAATACTTTTGTGTTCTACTCTGAACTGTGAATTTTATATTCTATTAAACTATCAATTTTTATTGTAAATTTTTTCGCTCCGATTTCATTCAAATGGTCAGCATCAAAAAAATCTTTATCTGTAAATGAGGTATCATATAAAAAATTATAATAGTTCATATTTGAGTTATTGCTTGATATTTCAGTTATAAAATTAAGTGTATTATATAGTTGATTTTTTTCCAGATTATCATAATAGGTATAGTAAGCCGGACAAGTGATAAAAATTACTTTGGCATTTATTTTCTTGGCGAATTGAACAATTGACTTAATGGTTTCTACATTTTTTGTAAACAATAAATTGTCTTTTTTTTCAACTGTATGTCTTGTTGCTGCAGCCTTGCCTGTTTCAATTAAGTTTTGGATATTAGTAAATTTTAAGCGTGTTCCTGCACCCAATTTGTTACATGTAATATTATTAGAGTCATTTAAATAATAATTTTCAAACCTTGTTATATTATCACTTAATTTTTCACTTGAGAGCTCGAAATCATTTTTTAAATCTTTCCCCTGAATATTATAGTAGATGCTATAATTTTTTACTCTCCATTTTTCTATTCCTGTCTCAAGTGTTGAATACAATGAAAAATAATCTACAGGAACTATAATATACTTTAGATTATTCCATTTTTTCTGATATTTATTTAAAATATCCCAATCATAATTTAGTGATTGAGAAACATAAGCTGCATTAAAACTATTTTCTTTTAAATATTGTGGGTTAATTCCATAATATGTATGAGAACTTCCTAAAATTAATACTTCAATTTTATTTGAATTTTCGTTTAAATATTTGCATTTATATGAATAATCATTAGGAATTTTTCTTAACATGAACTCCATTAAAATACTAAAAAGTAAAATTGGAAATGAAAAAACTATTATATGCTTAATAAAACTTGCCATTAAAATTGAAAATAAATAAATGGTTTTTCAGTGCCTGAAAAATAAAAAATAGTTATTAAGAGAATATAATAAAAGCTCCATCGAATAGCTTTAGGAAATTTAAGTTCGAGCTTTGAAATTGCAAATTGCTGTTCTCTTCCAAACCATTCAATAGTTATAAGTATTAAGATAAGAATGATTAGTTGAGTATAATCTCTATAAATGCTAATTAGAAAATATGAACCGGGTTTTCTTAGAAGCTGTTTAAAAACGATTCAGCATAATCCGTATAGCGGATAAATGTA
>JBDUEO010000039.1:0-12459 GCA_040002335.1 Parafilimonas sp.
TAGCCTATCCAGCCGGTAAACTTTCCTTTTACTTTATTGATGAATAATTCAGTGCCATAACTCCAGCCTTTCCCAAATACAAAACTTTCTTCCGGATCGCTTAATGATGGCGTATAACCTTCGGCATATTCAATCTGGTGCTTCATGGTTTTGTAATACAACTCAAGCGAAGTTTCAAACATATTGCTATGAAAATTTCTGAAGTAACCCGCTGCATACATAATTCCATCCTGCGGTTCTACACGATACGTTGATGGCACCCAAATATCTGTTGGCAATGTTGTGCCTGCACTGCTGACAAGGTGTATATATTGCAGGTTTCTTGTAACCGAAGCTTTTATAGAACTGTTATCATTAAACGCATAACGAATAGTAAAACGCGGCTCTAAACCGCCATACGTTTTAACCGGTTTCCCGCCCCCAAACGTGCTGCTGTCAAGCTTGTTGCCGTTTGCGTCTGTTGTAAATTCTGTGTATGGGCCAACCTGTTGAAAAATGCTGTACCGCAATCCATAATTTATTTTGATGCGTTTGCTTACATCCCAATCGTCTTGTATATAAAAACCGTATTCATTGGCAAATTTTCTTTGTGTGTTGGCCGGATGAAATACAACAGAATCCTGGCTGCCGCTGGCAACGCTTGGATAAAAAGTATGGAAAGTATATTGCGCGCCAAATTTTATTTTGTGCGATGTGGAAGCGAAATAATCAAAGTCAGCTTTTGCATTCCAGTCTTTAATGCCTGATGAAAGCCCGATATTAAAATTATCCTGCTTGCCTAAAAAATCAAACTTATAATCATTATAAATTAATGAAACGTTGGAGAATAATTTTTTATTAAAGCTGTGATTCCATCTGAATGTTGCCGTTGAATTTCCCCATGGAATAGTGGTGCTGAACGATCTTTTTTTATTGTTGAAATCAAATTTATCCCTTCCAAAATATCCGCTTAAATACAAGTGATCGTTCGCGGAAACCTGGTAATTCATTTTTGCATTTAGATCATAGAAATAATAGCCTGAACCTGCAAAGCTGCTACTTTTTGAAATGAAAGGTTTTATTAAAAGATCAACATACGTTCTTCTTGCTGAAATAATATAAGATGCCTTGCCTTTTACAATTGGACCTTGTATAGAAAATCTTGATGCAATTAACCCGATACCTGCATCAATTTCCGTTTTATTTACATTGCCTTCCTTCATCGCAATATCAATTACAGAAGATAAGCGCCCGCCGTATTGCGCCGGCATACCGCCTTTTATCAGCGTAACATTTTTTATAGCATCAGAATTAAATACAGAAAAGAAACCAAACAAATGCCCCGTATTGTACACCACGGCTTCATCCAGCAAAATTAAATTCTGATCGGGGCCGCCGCCTCTTACATAAAAACCACTGTTGCCTTCACCTGCATTACGCACGCCGGGCAATAACTGCAAGGTCTTTAATACATCTGTTTCACCTAAAAACGAGGGCAGCGATTTTACGGTATTCATGTTTAATTCTATCTCCCCCATTTGCGCACTCTTTACGTTGTTCAAACGTTTTTGGGCTGATGCGGAAGCCGTTACTACCACTTCTTTTATGGCTGCAGCGGCAGGAAGCAACAAAATATCCTGCGAAATTTCTTTATTAAAATCAACATTAATAATTTTTGGCGCATAACCAATAAAAGAAAATATCAGCGTATAATTTCCGGCGGGCAATGTAAGCGCAAAATAACCGTATTGATTGGTGGTTACACCGCGCGATTCATTATACACCACCACGCTTGCATTAATTAAAGTTTCGCCGCTTAAAGAATC
This sequence comes from Parafilimonas sp., assembly GCA_040002335.1. GTDB lineage: Bacteria > Bacteroidota > Bacteroidia > Chitinophagales > Chitinophagaceae > Parafilimonas. The sequence continues at coordinate 1,806 of JBDUEO010000039.1, forward strand.
TTTTACCGAACCACGCCACGTAAATTTTTGCTGCGCAAACATTTGTGTAGTACACAGGCAGAGTATAAAAATTGAAATGCTGCGTGCAAACATTATTGCCTGTTATTTATAGAGTCTTCTACGGTGCCGCAATCGAGCATTGCGCTTTTATATTTTGGATGATACTTGCCGAAATATGGGTTATCAATTTTTCTTGTTTCAGAAAGCCACCAGCCTTGCTGATCGCCGTTAAAAGCCATCGGGCATTTTTTATGATAAATAACTTCTTTATCGTAGCCTGTGGTTTTAATTAAATGATATACTTCTTCAGAAACCGTATAAAAAAAACGGCGCTTATTATTTATTGAATCAATATTAATTAAAGCCTGCAAACCATCTGCGGCGTTTTGCGCAATGCTGGTAGCTTTTGTAGCTGCGTCTTCATCAGGCAACTGAATATACGGAACGCTTATTAAAGCATTTTGCAAAAGCAAAGCATAATTATCAGCGGCGGTAGTATCCCAGTTTATAAATGCATTGCGCAGGCTGTCGTAATTTATCATTACACTGTCAAATGCCATATTAAACGAATCGGTGTTTTTACTTTTATAAGTTGTTGCCGTGGTTGACGCGTTTTCTGCAGGTTTGTTGTTACAGGCAACAACAGTACAAGCGCACAATAAAAAAGCAATCAGGTTTTTTGCATTCATCATTACTACAATTTGCTGCAAATTTAGTTGTAAAGGTTTTGCCAATAGTTTTCACAGAATGTTTAACAGAACAATGATAATATTTGTGTTTGATGAAAAACATTTCCGCCGTTTACAGCAGCTTATTTTGTTTTTTTAAACTCTACATTTCTTGCTCTTGACACACTTATTTTCATCATCACAATTTTATTGCGGGCGTTTCTTATAAATTGTACAGCAGCGTCTAATTCAGCTATTTTAAATGCATCTGCATACGTTGCGATTAATGTATATGCCACATCAGCATTTAAGTGTATTTCCAGCTTATCGCTGTTTTGCTGAATAGTTACCGCAGCGTTTGTTTCATCTGAAAAATAATTGCCTTCATACGCAGCAAAATCTTTTGCGGCAACGGTAACTGCATTCACTTTTCTAAAAGGAATACTATCTAATGGCAGAAATGGTATGTACATGCCTTTATCTCCATTTATTACAAGCATAAAATTCGCCGCTTTAAATGCATTTTCTGCCGCAGGTGTAAGCGTTATTGCGTTGTTAAGCACCAAAGAATTATTTTTTACAGATAATTGAAAGGTTGAATTATCCCGTTCATTTACATACAAACCTGCAATGCTGTCAAGCTTTGCAACCGGAACAATAATGCTGCTATCTTTTATTACAATTGATGTATCGTGCACAAATAATTTAATGATGTTCCGCGCCACATAATTTATGTTAAACGCATCCGTATTACTCAGCAGCGCAAAAGACAAATGCAGATCAGAAAATGTTTCAAGATAGGCGCGGTAACCGGCTGTTGCACCGTTATGGCTAATACTATTCCAGCCTAAATCTTTTCTTATAAATAATCCTGCGCCATAAAAATTCATTACGCCATTATTTAGTGGTTCGGTTTTGATTTGCGTTGCGAATAATGAAGTTGTTCCTAATGTTCCCTGCTGATAAAAATCGCTCCACTTTAGTAAATCTTCCGTTGTAGTAAGCAATCCCCCGTTTCCATACACATATTCATTCGGCATTTCAGTTTCGTAACCGCTATCCGTTTTTGAATACGCGATGGCGCGGTTTGGTACAATGCGGTTAGGATCATCTCTCCATTGCGTGTGCACCATTCCCGCAGGTATAAAAATATATTTTTGGGTGAAAGCGGCCAGCGATAACCCGCTTGCGCGCTGCACAATTATGGCAAAAAGGTTATAGTTGGAATTGCTGTATAAAAACTCGCTGCCAGGTTTATTATTCAATTGTTTTTGACGGGTAAGAATCTGCAACGCATCTGTATTGGTGTAAAATTTTGTTCCGCGTGGCCAGCCGGTAAGTTCAGCCACCGAACCCCAATCTCTGAAACCGCTGGTGTGATGCAACATTTGCCTAAGCGTGATGGGCGTACCATAATCCGGTAGTTCAGGAATGTATTTTCTAACATCATCATCAAGCGAAAGCTTGCCTTGCTGCTGCAATAAAAGAATAGCTGCTGCCGTAAATTGTTTTGATACAGAACCCGCTTCTAAAATTGAACTGGTATCGAGCAACACATGGCGTTCCATATCTGCCATGCCCCAGGCTTTTGAAAAAATAATATTTCCGTTTCGTGAAATAGACAGTTGCAATCCCGGGTTTTGTGGTTGATATTGGCTGCACGCTTTATCAATCAGCAATAATGTATCCTGCCAGTTTTGCGCCATTGAAACCTGCGCTATTAATAATGTAATACACAGCAACCGCATTTTTTTCATACAACAAATTTGGGTAAATGCTCTTTACCATCTTCCAGGTAAAGCATTTTTTCTTTTATATACATATTTTCGGCAGTAATTTCCTGCGGATGTAATTAAATCTTTGTATGTTATTTTTTAAAGCAAAGCAAAAAATCATGAAATTAAGAATAAGAAATACAAGGTTAACGCTTCAGGTTATTGGCTGGCTGCAAATGATTGGTGGAATATTCGGCTTATTTCTTATGGCATATTTAATGTTAAAAACAGGAGCGATTAACGGAGGAGTTTTATTAATTTTTTGTATGGGAATTTTTCTTTTCAGCTATTCAATTTACTGTGGTAAAAGATTAATATGGGATAAGCAAAAAGAAACGGGAATTATTTGTTCTGTTATTAATTATTTTCTTCAACTATTTCAATGGATTGTCGTTGGTTGCGGTATAACTTATTCTTCCGGCGCGGCAATAACTATCGGAATTAGTAAGACTGTTTTGAATTTTACGGCTGGGGCTGTTTTTACAAATTTCAGCATGTCAATTAATTCGGATGATGATTTCTTTATAAAACTAAACCTGTTTGCACTTTTAATAATTATTGTTCTTTTTGATATGCTAAAAGAATTGAAAACAGAAAAATCTAAAGTTGCTGAGAATATTAATGCACCTGAACTTTCGCAACTATAAATTATTTGCGCCTTTATAAACGCCGCCTTTCGCCTGCTTTCATCATAACATAAATTGTCTTTTCCATATAGGTCAAACCATTATCTTTGCCGCTCTCAAAAAAAAATGTAAATACGTTTTAATTATGCAACTAAAAGGATTGGTGCGTTTTTTTGCGCTTGCTCTTATATTAATTTGTGTGTACCAATTGTCTTTTACCTTTATCGTTCGCAGCTATGAATCTTCAATGAGTGATAGGGCCGATTCGTGGGTGAAAGCTAAGTATCCAACTGCTGAAACAAAGTATGCTGGCAACAGCCAAATGCAGGAACTGTATAACGACAGCCTGCAGGAATTTAGAAAAGAAAGGCTGCAGCGCTTATTGGATAGCACCAAAGATGATAAAATAGGGCCGTTTGGTTTAATTACCTATCGCGATGCAAAAGACAAAGAATTACTGCTTGGCCTTGATTTGCAGGGCGGCATGAGTGTAACTATGGAAGTTGGGTTAGATGGTTTAATTAAATCACTTGCCAACTATACAAAAGACCCTGTTTTTAATAAAGCGCTGGCAGCGGCGGTAACAGAAAAAGCAAATGGTAAAGGCGATTTAATTTCGCTGTTTGCATCAGAATTTAGTACCATGAGCGCAGGCAAACCTTTAGCGCCATATTTTGTTACCCGCAGTAATGGAAAAGTTACTTACACCTCGTCAAACGATTTTGTTCTTTCTTATTTACAAGACCAGGCATCAAGCGCTTTTACCAATACAACGCATATTTTAACCACACGTATTGACAGGTTTGGTGTTTCCTCGCCGAACATTAATCCAGATGCTAAAAAAGGGATTATTAATATTGAACTGGCAGGCATAAATGATCCGGAAAGAGTAAGGCATTACCTTCAGTCAACTGCTAACCTGCAGTTTTTTGAAGTATATAATATAAATGATGTGGGAGAAGGAATTCTTTCTGCAGAAAAATCGTTATCAGCCTATTTAAAAGGAACAAAAGATACAACTGCTGCAGTTGATACCGCAACAGTAACTACAGCAACTAAGTCGGCTGCATCTGCAACCAGCCAGGTTGATACAAATGCAATTGCCGGGTTTAACAATACGCAAAATAGTACTGCTAAAAGCGGTGCAACAACAGGTGCAAAAGCAGTAGATTCAAATGAAATAAAAAGAAAAGAAGCGCCATTGCGTTCATTGGTGCAGTTTTCTCAACCGCACCAGGATGAAACAACCGGTAAAACAGAATACCCGGCATCTATTGGTTATGTTTCAACAAATGATACGGGCCTTTTAAATCAGTATCTTAATCTTGATATAGTAAAAAACAAATTCCCTTCAAACCTGGAATTTTTATATGGCAAGCCGGAAAATTCCGGTGATGCTAAAACCACCAACAATGTGGTGGTTTTGTATGCGGTAAAAACATTAGATAACGGCACCGCGCCATTGGAAGGCGATCATGTAAGCGATGCAAGAGCAGATTATGATGAAAGAGGAAGAGCAGCCATTAAAATGGAAATGGATGCAACAGGCACACGTATATGGGCAAAGCTTACTACTGCAAATGTGGGCAAACCAATTGCGATTGTATTAGATAATGTTGTGTATAGCGCGCCCTTTGTAAACGGACCTATACCAAATGGTTCTTCTGAAATATCCGGAAGCTTTAGTACAACAGAAGCGCAGGATCTTGCAGATATATTAAAATCTGGTAAACTGCCGGCACCTGCTAAAATTGTTTCTGAGCAGGTGGTTGGCCCAACGCTTGGTTTAGATGCGGTAAAAGGCGGCTCCTTATCGTTCCTTATTTCGTTTATTGTGATCTTTATTTTAATGCTCGTTTATTATAACACAGCAGGGTGGGTGGCGAACATGGCATTAATTCTAAACCTGCTTTTTACCATAGGTATATTAAGTGCGCTTGGGTTTACCCTAACGGCGCCGGGCATTGCGGGTTTAGTGTTAACCATTGGTATGGCGGTAGATACAAACGTTATTATTTTTGAAAGAATAAAAGAAGAGCTTACAAAAGGCAAGAGTTATATATTGGCTGTAAGTGATGGATACAAGCGTTCTTATGCGCCTGTAATTGATGCACACGTTACTACATTTCTTACGGCTGCTATCTTATTTATTTTTGGATTAGGCCCCGTGCTTGGTTTTGCCACTACTCAAATGCTTGGTATTTCGTTATCATTGTTTTGCGGTATTCTTATTTCACGTTTGATAACAGATTTTTATACCAATAAGCAAAGGCACTTTGAATATTTTACAGCATTGTCGAAAAAAGTATTTAAACATAAAGACTATAAAATTATTCAGTTTAGAAAAGTTGCTTACGCAATTTCTGTTGTGGTATTGATATTAGGTGTTGGTTCGTTTTTTAATGGGTTTGATGAAGGCGTTGAATTTAAAGGCGGCCGCAGCTATACTATCCTTTTCGATCAGCCTTATAAAACAAGCGATGTTGCAGATGCTTTAAAACCTGTGTTTGGAGATTTTCCTGTTATTAAAACAGTTGGAAGCGCTAACCAGTTGGATATTACAACAGCCTATCTTATAAATCAGCCAGGGCAAAATGTAGATTCTACTGTAGAAAGAACTTTATACGGCGGGTTAACTAAATTTTTACCTGCAGGCACTTCATTCAATACTTTTCAAACAAAATATAAGCAAGGTTCGCAGTTAGTTTTACCTTCTATTTCTGAAGATTTGAAACATGGTGCAGAAAAAGCTACGGTAATTGCCATCATCTTTATTTGTCTTTATATTTTTATTCGTTTTCGCGACTGGAGATATTCGTTGGGAACGATTGTATCGTTATTGCATGATGTGTTTGTAACACTTGCCGTATTTAGTTTCTTAAGAAAAGCAGTGCCTTTTCCGTTGGAAATTGACCAGTATTTTATTGCGGCTATATTAACGGTAATTGGTTTCTCGATGAATGATACCATTATTGTGTATGACCGTATTCGTGAAGATTCTGGATTAATGAAAGGTGAAAGCAAAGAGAATATTATTAACCGCGCCATTAATCAAACATTAAGCAGAACAGTAATGACTTCACTTACAGTATTTCTAACGCTATTAATTCTTTTCATATTTGGCGGCGAAGTAACAAGAGGTTTTGCTTTCGCGATGTTGATTGGTGTTATTACCGGAACTTATTCTTCCATATTTGTTGCCGCACCAATATTAATTGAATTTGGCAAAGGCAGAGCTTTAGGAAGTGGTGAAGCAAAAAAGAAAGTATAGCGATAACTTATCTATAAAATTAAAGCAGCTTTCGGGCTGCTTTTTTGTTGATTATATGTTGATTTTTTAAAAAAATTAAAGATAAAACACAACCACTTTAATGTCATAGATTAGGCATCTCATCTTTAGGATACCTGCAAAAATTTAGAATAAGATTTCCGCCTTCGCTCATATTCGTCAATTTAAGAACTGCAAACTATTAAATAAACGTGGTTAAATGGTGAGTTTAAGAAGCGGAGCTTCGGCTCATTTTATAACAACGGATTTCAATCCGTTGAACAAAGACAGTGTGTGAATAAAGAACTGTAGGTTCGGCACATATCAATAAGCGGTTTACAAAATAGTTTTAAAATATGCGTCGTGCTACGGCACTCTTCAAACTTTATAGCACTTTTTCAACAGGTTAAAAACCTGTTGTTACAAGATGGATTGAGCCCGCGGCTCACCAAATTAGCGTTATGCATAATGTGGCTGCGCGGGAAAGGACATCGAAAAGATTTATTATATTTTAGATTAAGATAAGGCAAGAACAAAAACACAAATGCTATTGCACAACCTGCATGTGTTTTTTCAAATCAACATAACTAAACTTATCAAGTATATCAGCGCCATGCATTACAAAATAAGTTGGGTTTACACGCGCTGCGGTTTTTATTACAGTGGCATCGCATAACAAAATATCAGCAGGCAAACTACCTACAATTTTTTCTGCATTTTGTTTGTCAGCAGTAACAATATAGAAATGAATATTTTTTTGCTGAAGTTGCATCATATAGTTTTTAAAATCATCGTTCATCCATTTATCAAACGTGCTGAAATCTTTTGCAAATAGCATCACATACTTATCATTTGAATGCATCAATGCATCTGAAGTATCTGTATTATCCAAAGTAAATAATGCAAAATCAGCAATTGGCGGCGTGGCGTTTCCCTGTCTTACCACTTTATCAGTACGGTCAATAAATTCATAACTTGAATCAAGATCGGCAGGCAAATTTTCCGCAGTATATTCTCTCACCTTTCCATCTTTTCTGTATTTAAAGATCATTACAACACTGTCCTGAACAGCGTTTGGCGGCGGTTGCATTTCCTGTACAATATTATTTCCCTTTTTATAAGGCAGGCAATCAACAATTGGCAAATGCTTCATTACATAACCTTGTAAAAAACTTACAGCCGCAATGCATAATATCAATAAGAAAATAGCGGCGAAAGGTTTTATTGACGTGAATATTTTATTTTTATTGATGAAGAGAATTAATATCAACACAAATAAAATAAGGTCTTTTGTAAATGATTCTACAGGTGTTAGCGGTAAGCAATCTCCAAAACAACCGCAGGTTTTTATTTTGCCTGAAAGCCATGCGTAACCTGTGAGGAAAGCAAAGAAAATTATCAGCAATAACAACAGCCAACTAAACAATTTCATGCGCCAGCCAATAATAACCGCAACACCGGCGAGCACTTCAAACACATTCATCACTAAAGAAAATACCAGTGTATAATTATTTAAAGCATACCAGTTCCAGGCTTCAAAAAATTCCTGCATTTTATAACTTAATCCAAGCGGATCATTTGCTTTTACCAGCCCGCTGAAAATAAAAAGCAAGCCAACAATCCATCGAATTACAAGAATTGTATTTTTTTTATTTGATGTCATCAATATTAATTTTATTGGTTAATAGTTCATAGTAAAATCAACTTTGTAGAAATCATAATCAATCACTATTATCCATGAACTATTAGCTATTATCTATTCTTTGTGCTTTCCTTCGTCAATTAATATCATTGCAAAAACGGCGTAATTAATTATATCAACATAATTCGCGTCAATGCCTTCACTAATTAATGTTTTACCATTATTATTTAAAATTTGGCGCACACGCAATAGCTTCATTATAATCAGATCAACAAAACTTTCCTGGCTCATTTCGCGCCATGCTTCTGCATAATCATGATTCTTGTTTAGCAAAACATTTTTTGCCTCAAGCACGGCATTATCATAAAAATCGCTTGCCTGTTTTGTTGAAAGTTCTTCAACAGCAGCATTATTTAAACGCAATTGTATTAAACCAATAATGCCATAATTTATAATACCGATAAATTCGCTTAGTACACTATCTTCTACTTTTTGTGCAGTCAAACTTTGAATGTTTCTTATGCGTAGCGCTTTAATAAATATTTGATCAACTACTGAAATTGTACGCAGCACACGCCATGCTGTTCCATAATCAGCAGTCTTTTTTAAAAAAATAGCTTTGCAATTTTCAATTGCTTTGTTGTACTGAATTTCTGTTGTTGTCATTTGTTATATATGCTAAAAACTTTAAGTAGCCGTTTACAATTCGCAGCTCATTAAATTTGTAATTCATCAAAAATAATTAAACATATAATGTTTACGCTTAACTGCAATGGAAGATTATTGGTAATTAACAAACCAATTGTTATGGGCATTATTAATATTACGCCGGATTCATTTTATGCAGGCAGCAGAATACAAAACGAAGAAGCGGTTTTAAAAAAGGCGGAAACAATGTTGCAGCAAGGCGCAACAATTTTAGATATTGGCGCGCAAAGTACAAGGCCTGCAAGTGTGCGTTTAAGCGCGAATGAAGAATGGGATAAGCTTTTTAATATAATTATTTCTTTGTATAAAAATTTTCCTGGAGCTTTTATTTCTGTTGATACATATCACGCATTTGTTGCACAGCAAGCTGTTGATGCCGGCGCTTGTATTATAAATGATATTAGTGGCGGAAAGATGGATAGAAATATGCTTGCAACAGTTGGCAATTTACATGTGCCGTATGTGTGTATGCACATACAAGGCACGCCTGAAACCATGCAGCAAAAACCTTTTTATGAAGATGTAACGCGTGAAGTGCTTGACTTTTTTATTCATCAAACGGCGCAATGCAGGTTGATGAATATTAATGATGTAATAATTGATGTTGGTTTTGGTTTTGGTAAAACCAGTAAACACAATTTTCAATTACTGAAAGATCTTTCCATTTTTAAAATGCTTGATAAACCAATACTGGCAGGGCTTTCACGCAAAGCTACCATTTATAAAACCTTACAAGTTACTGCTGAAGAAGCCTTAAACGGAACAACTGTTTTAAACACGATCGCATTATTAAATGGCGCAAACATTTTGCGTGTACACGATGTAAAAGAAGCCGTAGAAGCGATTAATTTAATTGATGCATACAAAAAGCCATCGCTTAATAATTGAATTATTTCATTCTTTCCTTTATAAACGTAATCGTTTTTACATAAGCATCTGCCGCAGCTTCCTTATTATTATTTGCACTTGACGGGTTTGCAAATGCATGGTCTGCATCATATTCATAAGTAGTTAAATTTTTATCAGCAGCTTTCATATTTGCTTTAAAATCTTCTACCACTTTTGGAGTTATCCATTTGTCTTTATTTCCAAAAAAACCAATTACATCGCAATGCAATGTTTTTAATTTATCAACATCAGTTTCAGGCATGCCATAATACATAACACAACCCAAAACCTGGCTGCCGCCCGCAATTGCAGTTTGTAAACTCCAGCCGCCGCCAAAGCACCAGCCAATGGTGAAAACTTTAGCATTGCTGCCCGCATAAGTAAAAGCGCCCTTAATAATATTCATAGCTCTTTCAGGTTTTACAGCCTGGATTAATTTACCGGCCTCTTCCGGCGTTGTTGCTACTTTATTATCATATAAATCAATTGCAATTGCGTTTACACCAAGCTCGTTACTTAATTTTTCGGTTTGTTGTTTTATATAATCGTTCAATCCCCACCATTCGTGAATAACAAAAATGTAATAATTGGTAGGCTTTGATGCTTTCACCATCCAACCATGCGCATCTGTGCCATCAGCAGTTTTAAATGTTATGTCGTTTCCATTAATGCTGTGATAAATAAATGGCAACGGCGCATCATGAGCCATCACAAAATCTTTATCATTTGCAAGCGATGCAAACTGGTTTGCAGATGAAGGCGAACAACAGGCCATTTGTTTTTGTGCGAAAGATGAAATACCTGTTATCATAATTAAAAAAAATAATAGAGACTTTTGCATATAAAAAAATTTGAAATTAGTTATAAATGAATTGTGTTTTTTATAGATAATTATAGAAACAATATTTGCTAAATGTTGTTTGCAAACTCAATAAATATTTTTAATTTATGGCTGAATTTATCCCAAATCAACTTCTTTGTGTAATGCAGGAATGGAAACATCTTTAAAGCCTGCATCTTCCAGTTTCTTTTGAAAATCCTGCTGCACATTAAATTCTCCATGAACAATAAAAATCTTT
>JBDUEO010000040.1:0-12385 GCA_040002335.1 Parafilimonas sp.
CAATAGAAAAAAGATTGGTGCGGTTTAGTGTTTTATAAAAAGCAGTTGCTTTTTTATTTTTACGTAAAGCTTTTAAAAAATCTTCCGGTATGGTCATGTTGCTTTGTGCATCATAAGCTGTTTGCCATGTGCCATTTGTTTTAGCAGCTTCAATAGCTTTCAATCCTGCTTGTTGCATTTTATCTTCTTTAATCAATCGTTCTGTATGTTCAATATTTTTCTTGCTCCAGATACTTTTCGCTTGGCGCGGAACAAATTTTTGCAACCAGTATTGTTCATCATAAATATTCTTTTGCCCATCGATCCAGCCATAACAAAGTGCAATGTCCAACGCTTCTGCGTAAGTTACCGTTGGCTTTTCTGCATTCTTTTTAGCAAACATCATCCACACACCATTCGGCTTGCTGTAATTCTTTGCAAGCCATGTTTGCCATGCTTTTGCTGATGCAAATTTTTTTGTGGGTAATGATTGTTGTTTAATCATGTTGCGCATCTTTCTTTAGCTTATCATCATATTGTTTTTGCAAATCGTTTAGTTCATCATCATAACCTTGCTGGTCTATAAATGCTGCAGGATTATACGCAGCGCCAGGAGGATGTTTTTGCTGCAGCTTAAATTGACTTGAATGGGCAGCCAGCCATATATCAAAATGAATTTTCTTCATGGCCTGAAACGTATAAGCATAATCCTGTGCAATGGTTGGATAAGCAGTAACATCAGCAAAAGGTTTATCAACAATAATACTGGGCATATTAGCAATAAGCACACGATACAACGCAGCGGAATCGTGCACGGTAAATAAAAAACTGCACGAGCCTTTTGTATGCCCCGGATGATGTAACATAACTATGTGCATGTCACCAAGAGTAACAGTATCGCCATCATGCAACAAACGGTCTGCATGTACCGGTTTAAAAGTTACGCCATATTTACCCATTTCATAATCGGAAAGTCCGCCTGTTGCCAGCACATCTGCATCGGCAGCATCTGCCATAAATTTTGCACGCGTATCTTTTTTTATAGCTGCCATCCCGCCAACATGATCAAAATGCGCCTGAGAAGTAAGCAGGATTTTAATGTCTTTAAATTTAAATCCAAGTGTTTCAATATTCTTTTTTATTTGTGATGGCGCTGATGCTACGCCGGCATTAATAAGTATGCTTCCTTTTGAAGTAGTGATAAGATAGCAGCCGAGATCGTATGTACCAACATAATATAGATTGCCTGCAATGCGAAACGGCGGATACGGTTTCTCCCAACTGGTATCACGTTTGGGTTCTTTTACCGTTTGCGCCGTTAATGAAAAGCCGGGTATTGTTGCCGCGATAATAAATGTTATGTATAGAAAAATGCGGTTAATCATCTAAAAATTATAATGGCAGAAATTAAACTGATTTCAATAAAATTAAACCACTTTTTATAAAGGTTTATTTGTATTTGGTTAATGTATAAAATACAGTTGCAAGAATGGCATAAGCAAATAAATTATAGGCACTTTATCATAATAAGCTTTTTATTCTTTGCATTTTCTTTCAACAGCATAACATTTACATCCATTAAAATAAAATCATTTGTGTATTAATTTAAACTTCATATCTTCAAATTCTAATCTATGTAATATGAGTATGCCTGACATTCCTACCGAGTATACGCACCACTTAGTTCCTGATAAAATTTTTGATGTTGATACAACATTAGACGGAACGCTTAATTCTAACCTTGAAGGCGGGTTTGATGCAAGGCATTCAGGCAGCCTGCAAACAATTGTTTCAGGAAAACTTGAAACCGAAAATGTACTTACATTAAAAGGTGATGCGAACGAACCGGTTGCTACCGATAGCAAAATTGAAATATTAAATCTTCCGAGATTCACTTTACAGGATATAAAAGACATGATGAAAGTGCGTGTGCACATTCCTAATTATTCAAACGTATGCTTCAAAGTTTTTGGTGTGGAAATGTTTAGCGTGTGCATGAATGGCGAAGCGCAGGTAATTACGGAGCCTTATATTCCCAATGCCGCGGAGCGTTGCGAAACAGGTTGCTGCGAACCTGATACACGCCCTTTTCCTGAAACAAAAACAGGAGATGTTGCAGGTAATAATGGCTAATTATATCAGGCAATAAATTTTATATTATGCTTAAGGTAACGGCTGATGCTTTTCACGAAAAATTAAACACGGATAATGAAGAAATAATTCTCAATGGTCCGCCTTCTAATTTAAGAGGTCATATTTTTTTGCGTAATGCCAGTGATGAACAATTAAGTGTAAAAACACTTTCTGTAGTACACAATGAAAAAAATATTTTAGGAGATAGTTCCACCTTAAGAATTGGAAGCAGGCTAAAACCGGGAGAAGAAAAGATGGAATCCATCTGGCATGAATTGCCGCCGCAAACGCCACCCGGCACATACGAAAGCAAACTGGTTATTGGTGGCACAGAAAGAAAAATAAAAATGATCGTGCAGCCACACATGCATGTAAGTATTCATCCGGTTAACTTTTCTTTTATTGGTAGTGAACCAGGCAAAACACATACCGCACAGATCACTATAACCAACACAGGTAATTTGCCTTTTCAAATACCGGATGTAAAACATATAGCAGCGTTAGATATGGATCTTATTTGCCGTGCTGTTGGTGTTGCATTAAGAGGCAAAGGCGGAGAAGGTTATATTTCTACGATGGATGAAATTGCCAAAAATGTGAACAGGAATTTGCCTGACTGGGCATCTGCCCATATTGAAGAAAATGGGCAAACACTTGCTGCTGGCGCAACGATGATCGTACATCTTAATATTACTTTACCAAACAATACAGATAGTAGCAGAGACTACAACGGTAATATGCGTTTTTGGAACAAACAAATTACCTACGAAATAAAATCGCAAAGCGAACAAATTAAATAAGCTAATACTATGGAAAGCAAATCCAAGAATACGGCTGATCTGCAAAAGACGCTGACTGATAATTTTCAGCAGCTCACGAATCTTTCATTGTCGGCTTTAAAACCAATGATGGAAGGAATGATCAATAACATGTCGTCCATCAGTAATTCAATTTTAAAAAATGGTTTGCCCACCATTCAAATTCCGAAAATCGGTGAAAGTAATTGTGATTGTCCGCCGGAAGAAACCTGTCCGCCACATTGCATTGCTGCGATAACAAGATATGCCATGCAGGGCGAACGCATCATCACATCTTTCACTGTACAAAATGATTGTAATCAAACCAAAACATGGCGCATTGGCGTGCGGGATTTGAAAGATGAGAATGGCGCATTAGCACCTGCTCAACCCATATTAAATAAAAATTTTGTAACGCTTGATGCAGGCAGAAGTGAACAGGTTTTGGTTTCTCTTGATCTTGGTAATTTTAATAACGGTTCAACATATACAACAGAAATTGTGTTGCGCGAAAAAGAGATCAATCAAAATATTTGCTTTACACTTATAGTTGATAATTCAGGCAGCACGTTAGTTACGCCGCTTGATGAACAACAATATCTGCTGCGCTGGCAAAGCTGGAAAGATCATTATTATTGCGAACGCCCAACATTTTCAAGAGTGCCCGGAACAAATGTTTTATCCATTGCCGGCAAATAAATTTATATGGATAACGAAAAATCATCTTTGGCAAAAGACCTCGAAGATTTGGTAAACAAATCGATGGAAGTGAATAAATTTTTTTTGAATGAAAGTTCAAAATTTGTACGCCAATTTACAACGCCCGGCGAAAAAAAAACTTCTACTGTTTTTAATGCAAATTTTTTGACAGAAGCTTTTAATGCGTACACCAAATTGAATATACAATATCTAAAGAGTGCGATGGATCTTGGCGTTTCGATGGTTAATAAAGCAGGTGCGCAACAGGCTTCAACTGATAATGCAACAACCGAGCAAGCAACAGAAAATCTACAGGCAGTTCCGTCTTTTATTTTAAAAGGTGAAGTGGAACAAGGTGGCAAGCTTTCACTTAATTTTTTATTAGATAATATTAAACCGGAAGCTGTAATCTGTACGTTGGTAAATACAACTTACAAACCCGAAATAGATGCTGCTGTTGAAGAAAATTTCATCACAACTTTTACGCCTCAATCATTCACATTAAATACCGGCGCACAACAAAGAGTGAATATTGATATCAATATTTCAGCGAACATAAAGCCCGGAATATATACAAGCAATGTGCAGGTACAAGGTTTTGAACCTGCTTACTTTTCTATGATCATCACTGTAAAAGAAATACCAATTCAAACGCCAGCTAATGACAGGAAATCAAAGAAAAGATCAAACTAATAATACTGAAAAAGAGAAAACGATCACAGAGGATTTGTTCGATGCATTAAATCCAAACAGCATGCTGAACAACGCACAACGTGTATTAAGTTCAGCTGTAAATGTGTTGGAAGAAGAGATAGCAGCAGGCATTCTTGCTGCAAAAAAAATTGAGAAGAAAGTATTGAATGTTGATGATGTAAGAAACAATCCTGAGAATCTGCTTAACCGCATAAGGAAAGATACGCATGAAGTAGTTGATCTTTTTTTGGATGCAGCAATTGCACTTTCATCTCAATTAAAAATATTATCAGACAATGTTGTAACGCAAACAGAGAATATAAAAAAACCGGAAACATCAACAGAAAAAAAGCAGCGTGATACCGTTACCATTTTACAAAATGATGAACCATTAAAACCAGGCGCGACTACAGTATTGTACATGAATCTTTCTGATGAAGATGCAACTACGCCTGTAAAAATTCAATTACAAAAAAATGATCTTTCTGGCGCTTTAAAAGAAAAAATTGCAGCACGAAATATTACGATTAAACCATCAATAGTTATATTAAAACCTGGAGAGAGCAAAGAAGTTGCTATAACTATAAACATTCCTGGCAATTGTAAACACGGGCATTACACTGCATTGTTTAGCGATATTCAAAACCCTTTAATAAAAGCTATTGTAAATATTGAGGTTGCTTAAACTATTTGCCCATGTATGAAGTTTTAATGAAAAACATGCTGGCGAAATATGGCGCTGATACATTAAAAGGTATTAAACATTTTATACCTGATAAAGAGCCAAGAAAATATTTATACGATCTTATTGCTGATTATCCTGAACGTGGTGGTAAAGGTTTTCGTCCGGGTTTATGTATTGCAACATGCAAAGCTTTTGGCGGCAATATAGATCTTGCGTTGAATTCTGCTATTACATTAGAACTATTGCATAATGCATTTCTTATTCATGATGATATTGAAGATGAAAGCTTATCGCGAAGAAATAAACCAACGATGCATCAGTTCAGCAACCAGGCGATCGCCATAAATGTTGGTGATGCAATGAATGTGATCGGCTTATATCCCTTATTCAAAAACAAAGAAAAATTAGGACCAAAGATTGCCGAAAAAATCTTTCTCGAAATAATGCACATGACCATTGAATCCGTGGAAGGTCAGGCCATGGAACTTGGCTGGAGAAAAGATAATGTTTGTACATTGAATGATGATGACTACCTGCGGATGATCTTAAAAAAAACCTGCTGGTACACCTGCATTCACCCGATAAGAATTGGTGCAATCATAGGAAGTCATGGTGCTGTTGATGAAGATAGTTTTAACCGTTTAGGTTATTTTATGGGCACAGCTTTCCAGATACAGGATGATGTTTTGAATCTTGTTGCTGAAGAAAAAAAATATGGTAAAGAAATTGGTGGCGATATTATTGAAGGCAAGCGCACGTTGATGCTAATACATTTATTTCAACATTGCAGCAGCGATGAATTAAAATCGATAAAAAATTTTCTTGCTATTCCAATTCGTGAAAGAGATAACAAAACAGCTTCATGGATTTTAGAATTGATGCATAAATATAAAAGCATCAGTTACTCAAAAAATATTGCAAAGTATATGGCAGGCGCTGCTATAAAAGAGTTTTATACATTGTTTTCAAAGCTGCCTGATTCAACAGATAAGTCATTTATAGAAAGTATTATTTTGTACATGATAAACAGGGATTATTAATTGTTATGGTTACCATTAAACCAGTACATAAATATGATTGCGATGTGTTGATCGCCGGTGGCGGACCTGCAGGAAGTGCGCTTGCTTTTCATCTTGCAAAAAAAGGATTGAAAGTTATTGTTGCAGAAGCTGAACGCTTTCCACGCGATAAGATTTGTGGTGATGGTGTAAGCCCGATTGCACTTGCCGAACTGGAAGCAATGGGTATAAAAAAATGGAAGAAATTTTCATTGGCAAACGAAATAAGTAAGGTTGGATTATTTATAAAAAATGATAAGGTATTTATTGATCTTTCAAAGCCTGAACATTTGCCTTTTCATGCACGCATTATTCCACGCATAGAGTTGGATAACTGGATTTATGAAACAGCAAAAAAAGCCGGCGCAGCATATTTAGAAGATACAAGGCTGATGAATTATGTTATTACATCAAGCGATGTTATAGCACAACTAAAACAAGGGCTATCAACCAAACAAATTAAAGCGAAAGTAATTGTTGGTGCTGATGGAAGCAGCTCAACTGTTGCACGACAAATGCAAGGCGGCAAACATGCAGATGAATTTCAGTTGCTTGGTTTGCGTTCTTATTATGAGAATGTAAATGGTCCCACAGATCGCGTAGATATTTATTTTACAGGTGATAGTTTTCCCGGCATTTATTGGATGTTCCCAAAAGGTTCAAGCGGCGCAAACATAGGAATGGCCGCGGTTTCAGCTACGTTGCCACATAAACCTTCCAACATAAAAAATTTACTTGCAGGTCATTTAAAAAATAATGAAGATATAAAAGCCCGCATCGGCAATGGAAAAATGGAAGGCAAAATTGATGGCTGGATATTGAAGTTTTTTAATGCACAAAGCACTATTACTTCAAACAGGTTATTGCTCGTTGGTGATGCAGCGGGATTGATAAATCCTTTAAGCGGTGATGGTATTCAATATGCTTTATTAAGTGCAAGATGGGCATCAGAAACATTATATACTTGTTTTGAAAAAAATGATTTTTCTGCCGCTGCCATTTTTAATTATCGAAAAAAAGTTGATGCGGAATTGGGGTACGATTTTGCATTATCCAATTTAATTGTGCAATTCGCACGTAATAAAACTTTAATGCCTGTATGGATGAAAATTTTAAGTGTAATGATCTCCCGCGCAAAAGAAGACAAACAATATGCTGATACAATTGCAGGCATTTTCGAAGGAACTTATCCATCACAAAAAGCATTGAATGCAAACTTTATTTTGAAATCATTATTACAGGGCGGTAAAAACATTGCATCAAAAACTATTGCTGATCTTATTAATAATCCTGTATCTGCAATTGAGAATGGACTTGCGTTCTCACAAACCACTTTAGCGGTTTTGGAAGAAGTAAAAAAATATCCGCGTGAACAAGGCGGATGGATAATGAATACAGCCGGCAAAACCATTACGGTAGCCGGGCATGTTATTAAAAATATTGCTAAACGAAATTAGAGATTGAGAATAATTCTGATCGAAATAATTTTTTGTTATTGAAACCTGCTATTTTATGTAACTGCACAGCAAACAATATTTATCTCAGTCAATTGAATTTGCTTTATATTCAGCAGGAATATTTCTTTGTAACATCCAAATAACTGTTTACATATAATGCGGGCTGCACACATTCAACAATTGTATAAAGAAGAACTCATCACCGCCGAAGAATATGCTGCGTTGAAAGAACAACTTAAACAACCTGTTTCTTTATATGCTGATCTGCACACATTATTATATGCCGGTATTATTTTATTTTCAACAGGCATTAGTATTATTATATATAAAAATATTGACAGCATAGGGCATGGCGTTATTGTTGCCATAATTGCGCTGCTTTGCATTTCGTGTTTTATTTTTTGTTTTAAAAAAACGCCTGGCTTTTCTGCAAACAAACAAATCAGCACAAATACTTTTGCTGATTATATATTATTACTTGGCTGCTTATTATTGCTTACACTTACTGTGTACCTGCAATTTCAATTTAACGTATTCGGCAACAGGTTGGGCATGGCTACATTTATACCAATGGTCTTGCTTTTTTTAGCAGCATATTATTTTGATCATATAGGCGTATTAAGCATGGCGGTTACCAACCTCGCAGCGTGGGCGGGCATAGCAGTGGCACCGTTAAATATTATGCGCGATAATGATTTTTCAAATCCGCATCTTATTTATGCGGGCATTGTTTTAGGGGTTGGTTTGTTTATAATTGCATTGCTTTCAGAGAAATATAATTTCAAAGCGCACTTTAGTTATACGTACAGAAATTTTTCAATTCACCTTTTATTTATATCGTTGCTGGCGGGCATGTTTTATTATGAAACATTATACTTAATCTGGTTTGCATTTATACTTGCGCCCACTTTTTTTATGTGGCGTTATGCATTAAGTAAAAAGTCGTTTTATTTTCTGGTAGTTACCGTACTGTACAGTTACATTGCTTTCTGTTATATTATATTCAGACTAATACCCGTATTTAACAACACAGGCGCTTTTTATTTGTATATAATCTGGTTCATAGTATCAGGCATTGCTTTAATAAGACTATTAATTTATTACAATAAAGTTTTAAATCAACATGCATAGTTATAGCGCAACCGATCTTAATAATCAATTTATACAACAGGAAGCTGGCGAAGCTTTTGATATGGGTTTTTTAAGCAAAGACAGTAATGAAAAGATTAAAAAAGCTTATCCGTGTAAACTTTATACGCCCAATTTTTTTATACGCATTGCACTTTCGTTCCTGTGTATTGTATGTATAACATTTGCTGCCGCACTTTTTTTTCTTATTGCCTATTCTTCATCAGATAATATTATTACAGGCGTTTTGTTTTTTATTTTTACTATCTGTTACGGACTGCTTGAATATTTTGTAAAGCGAAAAAAATATTATAACGCAGGAATTGATAATACGCTGCAGGTTTTTACTATTATTTTTTTTGCAGGTATTTTTTTTAATAATAGTTCTAACCAGGATATATGGATTTGTATAACAATATTAATACCTGCAATATGGCTTTGCGTGCGATTTACAGATTCGTTTATGGCATTGGTTGCTTATATAGCATTTATAACTTTTGTATGCCTTTTGTGTAAACACGCCGGTGAAATATATATTCTTTATTCACCTTTTATAATTATGATTATGTCTGCGTTGCTATATAAAATACAACGTTCGTTGAAAGCGAAAAGTGAATTTAGTTTTTATGATAAGTGTTTTAATATGCTTCGCATTGCCACGTTATCGGGCATTTATATTTCATGCAATGTGTATGTTGTAACACAGTTAAGCAATTCAATATTTCCTGAAAATATAATTGTCGGAAAAACTTATTTCATCACATTATTCATACTTAATCTTATCATTCCTATGGTATATATTCTATATGGTTTTTTAAAGAATAAAATTATTTTTTTAAGGATAGGATTTCCTGCACTCGTTGCAACTGTTGTAACTATTTTTTATTTCTATCCTTTTGTAAGTGGCGAAATATGGTTTATTGTCGGCGGCTGCATTATGATAATCGCCGGTTACACAGGCATGCGCTTTTTTAAAAATAATAAGTTCGGATTTACGGCAAATTCATACGCTTCTTTAAACAAAGAACTTATAAGCGCAGAAGGATTAATAACTGTTCAATCAGCTTATAAAAATATTCCTGCAAAAGGTATTCAATTTGGTGGCGGAAGCAGCGGCGGTGCAGGCGCATCAGGCAACTGGTAATAACAGGCTAAACTCCAGATATTTATTTCAAGCTGCAATTATTAATTTGCTGATAATTAGCATTCGCTAATTTTAATACATGTTCACCACACAAAATACATTATTGTTTTTATCAGGGATATTATCAGCTTTAATTATGGGTCTGCTGTATGGCTATGCATGTTCTGTAAACCCCGGTTTGAATAAATTAAACGATAGCGAATATTTAAAAGCAATGCAATCCATTAATAAAGAAATTCAGAATCCGTATTTCTTTCTCAGCTTTATGGGTAGCTTAATTATTTTGCCTGTAACAACGTGGTATTCAAAAACACATACTTCCCCGGCATGTTTTTATTTTATGCTGATTGCAACGGGTGTATATATTATAGTTGTAATTGGTGTTACTGCGCTGGGCAATATTCCCTTAAATAATGGCTTAGATAAATTTGATATTTCAAATGCTTCTGCAGATCAAATTTCCGCACAAAGAAAACTCTTTGAATCATCCTGGAACAATTTTCATCTTGTAAGAACAATTGCATCAATCATAACAACCTCATGTTCTGTAATTGCAATTATTAAAAGTGATTGATAAAAATGTTGATTAGATAACTTTTTCAATTGTCCGGTGATCGCCAAAACAAATCGGTTAAATTTCCTAACTATCAATTACCCTGTGCTGCTTCAGAAACCCGCTGCCATTTTTCCCAATTGGCAATGCGTTGTTCGTAACTTTCTTTGGCTAATTTAATAGGTAATTCACCTAAAAATAATCGTAATGGCGGATTAGGATCATCAACAATTTTTAAAATAGCGTCTGCTGTTGCTTCGGGTACACCACGCTTTGCAGCAGCCCTGAACTTGGCTACTTCTTCACGCATTTTATCGTAAGCAGGAATTTTTTTTGTATGAACGGCTGAATCATCTGCCCAATCTGTTGAATAACCTGCAGGCTCAATTAATGTAACATGAATGCCGAATGATGCAACTTCTTTTGAAAGTGATTCTGATAGACCTTCCAGCGCCCATTTCGATGCGTGATACATGCCAAGATTTGGGAAAGCAACAATGCCGCCAATGCTCGAGACCTGTAAAATATGACCGCTCTTTTGTTCGCGCATAATTGGTAATACTGCCTGCGTTACCCACAGCGCACCAAATACATTTGTTTCAATTTGTTTGCGCGCCTGTTCCTCGGTTACTTCTTCAATGGTGCCAAATAATCCATAACCGGCATTATTAATTACCACATCTAATTTTCCAAAATGTTCATGCGCTTTCTTAATTGTTTCAAATACTTTTTTGTGATTAGTAACATCAAGTTCAAGCGGATAAACTAAGTCGCCAAATTCATCAGTCAATGCTTTTAATGTATCTGTGTTGCGCGCTGTGGCTACAACTTTATCGCCGCGTTTAAGCGCAGCTTCTGCCCATATTCTTCCAAAGCCTTTTGATGCACCTGTAATAAACCAAACTTTTGTATTACTCATTTTTATATTTTTAAATTGATTGAATTATTTACCGGGTTTTGAAGGTCTTACTTCTATTTTGCTCGGCAATGTGCGTGGATGCATGTGTAAAAGATTTGCAACAATTTCACCAATATCTTCCGGCTGAATTTTCCATGCATCTTTATCGGTTACTTTATGATCGTCAAATGCCGTTGCAACAGAGCCGGGCATAATAGTAGTTACTTTAATATCATGCTTTCTCAGGTCAAGCATAATTGCCTGCGAAAAACCAACCAAACCAAATTTACTTGCATTATACGCTGAACCATTTTCAAAAAAATTAGTACCAGCAAGACTTGCAATTGTAATTATATATCCTTTAGATTTTTTTAAAAATTGAAGCGAAGCTTTTACGCTGTTGAAAACACCTGTAAGATTTGTATCAATAGTGCTTTTCCATTGCGCTGCAGTTAAATCTTCAATAGAAGCAAAATGACCAACACCAGCATTGGCAACCAATACATCAAGCTGACCAAAATGTTTAATCACTTTTTTTACTGCTTCCGTTTCTGATTCAAGCGAACTAACATCAGATTCAAGTGCCAGTACTTTTGATTCATCATTTGTTAAAGATTGCGCGGCTTTCTTTGCGTCATCAATATTGCGGCTTGTAATGGCTACACGCATACCAATGTCTAATAATTTTTTTGCAATGCCTAATCCAATTCCTTTTGACCCACCGGTTATATAAGCAACTTTATTTTCTGTTGTTTGCATACATTTATTTTTAAAGTAAAAGCATACTTGTACAAAAACCGTGCGTGCAAAACGGTGACGTGTTATATCAATTTATAAATTTTATTCAATCTCATTTCCATTATTGGTTCTGAAAAGATTTCTTAACTGGCAGGTATTTTGTTCACATATAAAAAAATTTAGTGTATGCTTAAAAAAATTGAAGATGTACCTTCTTATGTTGCTGGTTTTGTTGCAACAGGCGAAGTAACTAAAGACGATTATGAATCTGTTTTAATACCCGAGCTTGAACGAGTGGATAAACAGCATGGCCATATACATTTTTTGATGATACTGGAAACGCCTATAAAAAAATTTTCGATTGGCGCATGGATGCAGGATGCATGGGTGCCTCTAACCACCGTCGGCAAGACCAATCGACCC
>JBDUEO010000041.1:0-12189 GCA_040002335.1 Parafilimonas sp.
GCAGCACCCTCGTAATGTGCAGGTCGTCGGTTCGAGTCCGATAGTTGGCTCTTTATAAAAAACAATATTTGGATGATGATTAAAACTTTGTGCAAAAATTACTTTGTTTAACAACCAACTACCAATTATGAACCTTTATTTTTGCGACAACATTAAACAAAATATATAATGGTTGATGTAATACTTGGTTTGCAGTGGGGCGATGAAGGCAAAGGAAAAATAGTTGACTATTTTGCACCTGATTATGATGTAATAGCACGTTTTCAGGGCGGTCCAAATGCAGGGCATACTTTATATGTCGGCGATAAAAAAGTAGTATTGCATCAAATACCTTCCGGTATATTTCATCAGAATACAATAAACATAATTGGCAACGGCGTTGTGCTTGATCCTGTTACTCTAAAAAAAGAATGCGAAATGGTTGCATCTTTTGGTATTGATGTAAAAAAGAATTTATTTATATCGCAGCGTGCTAATTTAATAGTGCCAACACACCGTGCATTAGACAGGGCTTCCGAAATTTCAAAAGGCGAAAATAAAATTGGTTCAACGCTGAAAGGTATTGGCCCTTGTTATATGGATAAAACCGGCCGCAATGCTTTACGAATTGGTGATATAGGTGATAAATCGTTTATTACACAATACATCAAGCTTCGCTTAAAACACCAAAGGCTGTTAGATAATTTTCATTTTACAGAAGATATAACGCAATGGGAAGAAGAATTTTTTGAAGCACTTGAATTTTTAAGAACATTGAACATTGTAAATGGCGAATATTTTATTAATGAAAAAATAAATGATGGAAAAAAGGTTTTAGCCGAAGGTGCACAAGGAACAATGCTCGATATTGATTTTGGAACATTTCCATTTGTAACATCTTCCAATACTATTTCTGCAGGCGTTTGTACAGGTCTTGGTGTTGCACCACAACAAATAAATGAAGTTTTAGGTGTTACAAAAGCATATTGCACAAGAGTTGGAGGTGGCCCTTTTCCAACAGAACTGAATGATACAACAGGTGAAGAATTGCGAAAAATTGGTAATGAATTTGGTGCTACAACAGGAAGGCCAAGGCGCTGCGGATGGATTGATCTTGTGGCTTTAAAATACACTTGTATGCTTAATGGCGTAACAAAAGTAATAATGACGAAAGCTGATGTTTTAGATTCATTTAAAGAACTGAATGTTTGTACAAGTTATATAATAGACGGAAAGAAAACCGATAAAGTACCTTTTCAGCTTACACAAGTAAATGCACATCCGGAATATAAAGAATTTAGTGGATGGAATTGCGATTCAACTATTTTAAAAAATGGTGATAATTTGCCTGATGAAATGCAGCGTTATATTTCTTTTATTAATCAATATATTGGCGCTCCTGTTGGTTACGTTTCAAACGGACCGCAGCGGGAACAGATTATAAAGATTACGGCATAAAAAATTTTTTTGCTGATAAAAAAACTCGTTGAAATTTTGCAACTGCTAATCCAAATTCAATATGGCATCCAAATCAGAAAAAGAAAACAAATCGGGTAACAAATTAAATGCAGGGAAAAATGTACCTGCAAATAATTCTTCCAAAGCAAAAAGCAAAAAGGAAGATGATGATGATGAACTTGAAGATGATGAAATAAAATCATCTCCTAAAAAGTCTGCGCCAAAAACAAAGAAGCAAAAAGGTGATGAAGATAGTGACGCTGATGATGAAAGCGATGAAGAATACGAAGCAGATGATTGGGAAAAACCAGAAGAAGAAGAGTGGGATCCTGACTTTGACGAATTTGATGTACCAAAATCAAAGGGCAAAAAAGCTGGCGGCAAAAAAGACGCAGAGGAAGAAGATGATTTTAAGTTAGATAGTGATTTAAAAGAGTTCGATCTTTTTAATGATTCGGGAAGTTTTGATAACGACGATGATGATGATTTTTAAAACTGGTTATTACACAGATGCAAAGAATTTCAGCATCTTTTTACATTAATAATATTAAAGCATTTAAAACGCAAATGCTGAACTGGAGCAACCGGTTCAGCATTTGTTGTTTTATGGATAGCCATAATTATGCAGATAAATATCACAAGTATGATTGCCTCGTTGCTATTGAAAACTATAAAAGTTTTTCACCAATCAACAATACATTTTATGAACTTGAAGTTTTTTGCAAAGAAAATAACGATTGGATTTTTGGTCATTTAGGATATGATTTAAAAAACGAAATTGAAGGTTTACAATCAGCACATTTAAACAAAATAGGTTTCCCTGATATTTTCTTTTTTATTCCCAAAATTGTGTTGAGCCTTCAAGATAACCTGCTTACTATTCATTCACTTGAAAAAAAGCCGCAAATAATATTTGATGAAATTAAAGCAGAATGTTATCAAGATAACGGCGCATCATCTGCAAAAAACATTCAATTGCATAATGTTTTAAGTAAAAAAGAATATAAGGAAATAATACAAAAATTACAGCAGCATATTGTTCGTGGTGATTGTTATGAAATAAATTATTGCCATGAATTTTTTGCAGAAAATATTTTTATTGATGCTGTTTCAACGTATAAAAAATTAATTGAAATTTCTCCCACGCCCTTTTCTTGTTTCTATAAATTGGATAATAAATATCTGCTTTGTGCAAGCCCTGAAAGATTCTTATCTAAAATTAATAATACAATTTTTTCTCAACCTATAAAAGGTACTGCACCAAGAAATGTAAAGGTCGAGTTAGATGACATTGAAAAAAATAATTTATATAAAAGTAAAAAAGAAAGAAGCGAAAATGTAATGATAGTTGATCTTGTAAGAAATGATCTTAGTAAAATTTGCAAAGAAGCTTCTGTTGTTACAGATGAATTATTTGGTATCTATTCTTTTCCACAAGTACATCAAATGATCTCAACTATAAAAGGAGAATTAAAAGAAAATATTTCGTTTGCAGAAATTATAAAAGCAACTTTTCCAATGGGTTCAATGACGGGTGCCCCAAAACTTAAAGCGATGCAGTTAATAGAGCAATATGAAAAAACCAAACGGCAATTATTTTCCGGCAGCGTTGGTTATATATCGCCGCAGAAAGATTTTGATTTTAATGTAGTGATAAGAAGTATTTTTTATAATGGAACCAATAAATATTTAAATTATCTTGTTGGAAGTGCTATAACATTTTATGCTGAGGCTGAAAAGGAATATGAAGAATGTATTTTGAAATCGAAAGCTATAAAACAAGCACTGCAATAAATTATTTACCAGATATATTTGAGGCATTGGACAACATAAGTTCAACACTTTGTCGAAGAATATCTGTTCTTTCTGATTGAAATAATTCTACCTTATCTGCAGGAATGCGCATAGGATAAATTTCACCCTTTGCAAGTACATTATCTATACCAGGATTCAATTGGTTGAAAAGTGCAATATCCATAGTAAGCGTGTTAGCAATTACAACAGAATTATATTTTCCATAAATATTAATAGTAGTACTGTTTGCTGCAATTGATAAATAATTATCTTTCGGGTCGCCGGCAAGCACGTAATTTTTTGCATCGTTGCCTGTAACGGTAGTAATGCTGCCGTCGCCTTCAAAAAAATAGTGTGTCGCAATAAATTTTTTTACATGGTTTCGTGTTTCAAGCGGAAGATAATATTGAATATCCCAAAAATTTTTGCTGTGCGCTTTTTCTATTGCCTTATTTACTGAACCAGCACCCGCATTATAAGCAGCAACTACAAGAAGCCAGTCTCCGTAATTAGCATACAGTTTTTTTAATATCTGGCAGGCAGCATTAGTGCTTTTTATATAATCAACCCTGTCATCAGAATAATAATTAGTTTTTAAACCATTTTCATGGGCAGCATCAGACATAATTTGCCAGGGGCCAACTGCACCAGTCCAGGAAACCGCCATGCTATTTAAACTGCTTTCAATAACAGAAAGATATTTTAATTGAACAGGTATTCCGTAAGAAGTTAAAATTCTATCATATAAATTAAAATAAGGCTTACCCCAAACTTTCATATTGTTTAAATAATCGCTATTCTTTTTTATATAATCATCTGCAAAAAATTTTTCTTCTGCATTCATTGAAAAATTTAAAGAGTTGTTATTGGAAGAAGAAGATAAAAGGCTGGCAAATAGTTTTGAACTATCAATTGTTGAAATAGGTGTATTTGGGGTTGAATCATTAATGCTGCTATCTTTTATTAATTGTTTTAACACAGGAAGATTGTTGGAATAAGCATTGGAAAAACACATTATCCAAATTGCGAAGAAAGAAATTAAATATTTTTTTAAATGGAAATATTTGAACAAAAACTTCATCAGTTATAATTTAGAACAATTCTTTTAGTACGGATGTTGAACTGTTTTATTTATTGCTATAATTTTTTCAGATAGAGATAGCAAAGTTAATTCATTTAAATTAGAAGCCATTAATTGCAGGCCGTAAGGCATACCATTAGAATGTTTAAATAACGGTATCGATATGGCAGGAATGCCCGTAAGATTAGCAAAAACGGTATAAATATCAGCAAGAAACATTTCAATAGGGTCGCTGCTTTTCTCACCTATTTTAAAAGCTGTTGTTGGCGAAACAGGTAAAATAATTGCGTCAACATCTGTAAAAATTGCTTTTACTTTTTGCAAAAGAATATTCCTGATTTTTTGTGCTTTTGTAACATAAGCATCATAATATCCTTCGCTTAAAACAAATGTTCCAAGCATTATACGTCGCTTAACTTCTTTTCCAAAAAAATTGCTGCGTGTAAAATTAATTTGGTCATCAAGTTCAATTGATTGCTGCGAAGCACCATATTTTAAGCCATCATATCTTGAAAGATTACTTGAGGCTTCTGCCGTAGTTAAAATATAATAAGCAGGAACGATATAATTAAGCAAATCAAAATCAATAGAAGAAATCCCTATTTCGTTTTCACTTAATTGCTGTATAAATCTTTTTTGTTGCCCGGCCATTTCTGCGTCAAGGCCGGAGTGATTAAATGTCGCCGGCAAATAACCAATTTTATATTTTTTCTTATTATTGATGGTATAATGAAATTCTTCATCAACTATTGTACTATCATATTCATCTTTTCCTGAAATTACTTCAAGTATTAATGCAACATCTGCAATATTTTTTGCAAAAATTCCGATCTGATCAAATGAAGATGCATAGGCAATTAAACCGTAACGTGATACTCTGCCATAGGATGGTTTTAGGCCAATAATGCCACAAAAATCTGCGGGTTGGCGAACGGAGCCACCAGTATCGCTTCCTAAACTTATCATGCACAAATTTGCCTGCACAGAAACTGCAGATCCTCCCGAAGAACCACCTGGAACTCTTGTATTATCAGCGGCATTTAATACGTTGCCATACGCAGAATTTTCGTTACTGCTGCCCATTGCAAATTCATCGCAATTTTGACGGCCAATAATTATTGAATCTTCCTGAAGTAATTTGTTAACAACACTTGCATTATAAACAGATTGGAAATCTTTAAGTATAAGTGAGGCTGCAGAAACTTTATGATCTTTAAAACAAATTACATCTTTTAAACCTACAATCACTCCATGTAATTTTCCTAATTGTTCTCCTGAGTTTCGCTTCTTGTCAAGAAAAGCTGCACGTTCAAGCGCTTCCATTTCATACACTTCAATAAATGCATTTAAATGTTGATTATCTTTTATATTCTGTATATAAAAAGAAACGGCTTCAACACATGATGTCTTGCCGTTTATTAAAGAAGATTGATAGTCTTTGATAGAATTAAAGCTCAACAAAGGCTATGATTTTGTGAGGTAATAAATTTATGGCTGTGTGGTTGTTGTTGATTGAGTAGTAGTAGTTGTGTTATTTGTATTGGGAGACTGTTTTGGCGTTTCATTTATACCGTCTTCAAGTTCTCTTTTTACATTGTTTTTTGCGTCATTAAATTCACGAATTCCTTTACCTAAGCCTTTCATAAATTCAGGAATTTTTCTACCACCAAATAAAATTAATACAGCAAGAATAATTAAAACCCATTCGGAAATTCCAGGAGTACTCATAATATATATTTAAGAAACAAAGGTATAAGAAAATTTGAAGTATGATGCAAATAATAACCTTAGGAAAAGATTTTGCAATCTGTTTACATTCTCTTTTCCTTTATTCTTGCACTCTTACCGCTGCGGCTGCGTAGATAATATAATTTTGAACGGCTTACCTTGCCAACTTTATTCAACAAAACAGATTCAACATTTGGTGAAAAAAAAGGAAATGCCCTTTCAACTCCTATACCATCAGATATTTTACGAACAGTAAAAGTAGAAGTAGCGCCGGAACCCTGAATTTTTAAAACATCGCCGCGAAAGCTTTGAATACGTTCTTTTCCGCCTTCAATTATTTTATAGTTAACAGTTACATTATCACCTGCCTTAAATTTAGGATGTTGCTTCTTGGCAGTAAGCTGTTCATGTATAAATTGTGTTGCTGCATTCATAACCGATAAATTTAAAGGATTGCAAAGGTAAATGTATGCATAAGAATTTCCAAATAAAACTGAGTGTATTTAAACAATTTGAAATTGTAAGTTAATGTTTTGAAATTCCTAACGTGCAATATTTATTGCCCGTTTTTCCCTTATAACCGTAATTTTAATTTGCCCAGGATAAGTCATTTCATTTTGTATTTTTTGAGCAATCTCGAAACTTAATTTATCACTCTCTGAATCGGTAATTTTATCGGCTTCAACAATTATCCTTAATTCCCGGCCGGCCTGAATTGCATAGGCTTTCTCTACACCGCTATATCCCATAGCAAGCGTTTCCAAATCTTTTATGCGTTGCAAATATTGCTGCATAATTTCTCTTCTGGCACCTGGTCTTGCACCGCTTATGGCATCGCAACTTTGAACAATAGGAGAGATAATATATTGCATTTCCATTTCATCATGATGAGAGCCAATTGCATTTATAACAGCGGCATTTTCTCCATATTTTTCTGCAAGTTTTGCACCTAATAAAGCATGGCTTAACTCAGTTTCTTCGTCTGGAACTTTTCCAATATCGTGAAGCAAACCGGCACGTTTAGCCAGTTTTGCATTCATACCTAATTCGGCGGCCATAGTTGCACACAAATTTGCCACTTCACGGCTATGCATTAACAAATTTTGTCCATACGATGATCGAAACCGCATTTTACCAACAATACGCACCAGTTCTTTGTGCAAACCGTGAATACCAAGTTCCATTACCGTGCGTTCTCCAATTTCTATCACCTGTTCTTCAAGCTGTTTGCGCGTTTTTTCAACTACCTCTTCAATGCGAGCAGGATGAATTCTACCATCTGCAACTAATCTTTGTAAACTTAAACGGGCGATTTCTCTACGCAAAGGGTCAAAAGATGAAAGTATAACAGCTTCAGGCGTATCATCAACAATTAAATCAACACCGGTAGCAGCTTCAAGTGTGCGGATATTTCTTCCTTCACGGCCAATGATCTGGCCTTTTATTTCATCGCTTTCAAGATTAAAAATAGTAACTGTATTTTCTATAGTTTGTTCAGCAGCAGTTCTTTGTATTGACTGAATAATAATTTTACGTGCTTCTTTATTAGCCTTTTGACGTGCTTCTTCAATTACTTCTTGTTGAATTTGCAGCGCCTGTGTTTGAGCTTCCTGTTTAAGGCTTTCTACAAGTTGTGCTTTAGCTTCTTCAGCGGTAAGTCCTGCAATCTTTTCAAGTCGCTTTATATGTTCTTCCTGGTGCTTTTCAAGCTGATTTCTTTTTAGAGCTACAACTTCAAGCTGGCGATTTAGGTTTTCTTTTATAGCTTCATTTTCTTTTATTTGCCTGTCTAATGAAGTTTCTTTTTGGTTGCTGCTTATTTCTTTTTGTTTGATGCGGTTTTCTGCATCATTCATTTTTCTAGTGCGTTCTAGCACTTCTTTATCGTATTCAGCTTTAAGTTGTACAAATTTTTCTTTAGCCTCTAAAATCTTTTCTTTTTTAATTGTTTCTGCTCTCAATTGCCCTTCTGAAATTATTTGTTGCGATTTGGTTTCAGCTTCTTCTATTTGGTTGCGTGTATTTTTTGCAAAAATAATTTTACCTATTCCTATGCCAACCAATAGTGCAACGAAAGCTATTATTATAGTAGTTATATCCATGTAAATAAATTAAAGTATAAGTATTTAAATATTATATATGCTTGCGAAGATAATTATCCAAAAGCAGATTATATAAAGTGATTTGCAGTTTCACTTTAGGAATCATTTGTTTCAAAATGGGAGAAAATTGATATTCGGAAAATATGAATAATATTCATTATCAAGCACTTATAACAACTATTTTCAACTGGCATTTATTTTGGCATAAGAGATATACCCGTTTTTACTCCGTCTCTTTGAAAACTTTTAAAATTTAAAAAATGAAAAAGTTTTTATTAATCATCTTAACGGGTTTTAGCTTAGTTTCTTGTACAAAAAAAGTTTCAACACCAACAGGGGCCGCAAACCAAAACATCTTTTTTAAGGATGCCAATGTTGCTGTAGAAAACATAGTAGCTGTACCAACAAAAAGTAGCAACGTAACCATTAATTTCTCTACTGCTTTTGAAAATAACATTAGCCGTATAGAATTGATGAGCAGTTCTTCAACAAACACATTTTGTACAACAGAATCTGTTGATATCGCTGGTAATTCTTCATCAAAAAAGAATTATTCATTCAGTGATTCAAATGTAAAAAGCAGCACGATGTATTATATGCTGCGTTTTAAAGATAACACTGGTAACTGGACTTATTCACCTTATTTAACCGTACAGGTTAATTGATTTTCGGGGGCTTTTTCAGAATAACGCTCTGTTCATTTTTGAACGGAGCTCTTTTTTTATAAGGCGTCTGCAATTGTTTGCTGCAAATTTTTAATTTTACCAGATATCTCCTGAAAGTTTTCGTTTGATAACACCGATGCCGGTTGTTCAGTTGCCAACCAAATTAATACCATTGCTATATAATCCTGCATGTCTTTACCGGCAAAATTGGTTTTAAAATCAATTAATTTATTATTAATGATCTTCATTATTTTTCGCAGGTTCTCTTCTTCGCTTGGTTTAATTTTTAAACGATAGTTTCTATCTCCAACCAAAACATTAATAGCAATTAATTCATCCATATTCAGGCATTAAGTAAAGCAAGGCATTTTTCAATATCTTTTAAAAACGTATTTACTTTCGATTGCAACAAATGCTTTTCTTCAGTGCTTAAAAAAGTGCTTATATTATTTGTTGCTATTTTTTCCTGTGCCTTATATATTAAACTTTCTTTTTCTGAAAGCAATTTAATCAGGTCTTCATTTTCTTTTTTTAAAACTTCGTTTTCATATTTTAAATCTTTATATTTTTTTAAAAGCGTTTGCAATAAAATCTGCAATTCTTTTAAATCGGCATGCAAATCTTCCATATTCTTAATTTAAACTAAATCAATGCCGTATTTCTGCATTAAAATCAGCTATAAGTTTATCTGATATAATTTTCATCTCTTTCTCAATTTCTGTATCTGTAAGTGTTCTTTCTTTATTTGTAAATTTAAAATTAATGGCTAAAGATTTTTTGTCGCTGTCAATTTTTTCCCCTTCATAAACATCAAATAAATGGATATTTTCGAGAAATTTCAATTTCATTTGTTTTAAAGAAAGAGCAACATTTCCAAAAATTATATTTTTATTCATAACTATTGATAAGTCTCTTTCCACAACGGGAAATTGCGAAATTTCCTTGTATAAAACTTCTTCTTCAGCAGCAATTTTCAATATATTCTTCACATCCATTTCAACAAAAATTACAGGTTGTTTAATATTGAATTTTTGAAGTAAAGCTGCATGTACGTGTACTATCCTACCTAATTCAATTTTGTTTTTTATAATTAATTGAATATTTCCAATTGCTAATAATTGCGGTTCTTCAAAAGAAGGATTTTTAATATTAATGTTTTCAAACAAGGCTTTTATAATCCCTTTTGCAGTAAAAAAATCTGCATCATTATTTTGATGTTTCCAGCCAGTATTTTGCTTAATCCCGGTTATCCAAAAACAAATTTTTTCCGTTTCCCGGTACTTGTTTTGTTCCTGCTTGTATATTTTTCCCAATTCAAAAAAACGCAGGTAATTATTTTTTCTGTTGATATTATATGCAAGAATTTCTAAACCAGTTTCAAGCATTGAGGGACGCATAATATCAAGGTCTGCGCTTAAATTATTTAATAAGCGCACAATACCAGGTGCTTCACTTTCAGAATATTTTTTGCTGTTTGTGATAGAATTGGTAACAATCTCATTAAAGCCAAGCCCGGCAAGCATTTGAGCAACTTTTTCTTTTAATTCTTCACCCAACATATTATCCTGAACCGTCGGCGTAATTGTAACAGATGAAGGAATATTAATATTATTTAATCCATCAATTCTTACTATTTCTTCAACAAGATCGGCAGGTATTGCAACGTCTGCCTTACTTAAAGGTGCAGCTACTTTA
This sequence comes from Parafilimonas sp., assembly GCA_040002335.1. Lineage (GTDB taxonomy): Bacteria > Bacteroidota > Bacteroidia > Chitinophagales > Chitinophagaceae > Parafilimonas. Next base: position 10,503 of record JBDUEO010000041.1, read on the forward strand.
ATTTCACTTTCAGTGTCTTCAATTATTTCAAATTCCAACGCAGAGAATATTTTTTTTACGGCTGAATGATCATATTGTTTACCACTTAATTTTTTTAAATAGTTATATTGTAAAGTGATTTGTTTTTTGTCAATTGGCGATGGATAAATATCAATTATATCGCCGCTTATTTCACCTCCGCAAATTTCGTTTATTAATTCAGCGGCTCTGTTTAATGATGAAACGGTGCCTGAAATGTCAACACCTTTTTCAAATCGTATAGCGGCTTCAGTTCTTAATCCATGTTTTAAAGATGTTGCTCTTACTGTAGCCGGACTAAACCATGCACTTTCAATAAAGATATTTTTTGTTTCAGTTGTAACACCACTTTTCGTTCCACCAAAAACGCCGGCTATGCAAACAGGTTCATCATCGTTGCATATCATTAAATCATTACTGCTTAATTTTCTCTCAACTTCATCCAATGTTTTAAATAACGTTCCTTCAGTAAGATTTTTTATAACTACTTTTTTTGAGGTCAATGCGTCTGCATCAAATGCATGTAACGGCTGGCCTGTTTCGTGTAAAACAAAATTTGTAATATCAACAATATTATTAATTGGCCTTTGACCAATCGCTTTTAAAAAATTTTGTAACCAAGCCGGCGACGTTTCGACCTTTACGTTTTTAATTACAATGGCTGAATATCTTTTGCAATCTTTTGTATTCTCAATAACAACTTCAAATTCATTTTTACCATTACCAGGTGAACTAAAATTTTTAAATGGAAGTATGGCTTTTATTAGTTTATTCTGATGATAAGATAACCATGCACAAACGTCTTTTGCAACACCAATATGGCTCATTGCATCCATGCGGTTTGGCGTTAATCCAATTTCATAAACCCAATCAGAATAAGCAGCAAATAAATTTGCAATTTCAGCTCCTGTTTTTGTATCAGATGGCAATATTAAAATACCATCATGATTATTACTTAACCCGATTTCATCTTCTGCGCATATCATTCCAAAACTTTCAACGCCTCTTATTTTGGCAACCTTCATTGTAACTGCATTTTCATTTAAAGGATGAATTGTTACGCCTGCAGGTGCAACAATTACTTTTTGACCAACTGCAACATTGGGTGCGCCGCAAACAATTTGCAATATTTCAGAATTGCCAATATCAACTTTTGTTACTTTTAATTTATCAGCATTTGGATGTTGGCTGCAGCTTGTCACTTCTCCAACTATCAATCCTTTTAATCCGCCTTTGAAATTTTCAAATGTTTCTAATGATTCTACTTCAAGCCCAATTGAAGTTAGTATCTCCGATAATTTTACAGGTTCAATTTTTTCAGGCAAGCCCGCCTGTTCGGTAGGCAGGTATTTATTCAGCCAGTTATACGATATCTTCATACATTATAGTTGTTGCAAAAATATAGTTTAGAATATAAGCAAATTAATATTGAAAAATTGTTGCCACAGATACTCAAATTTTTCCAGGCAATCATCATTCTAAAAAAAAGTTTTTTACAGTGCATGATGTTAATATCTGTGCACATCTTTTTTAAAACTTTTTATTTCTGTTGAAAAGCCATACCATTTTAGTTAACAACATCGTTTTACTGTTTATAACGCGTGAATTTTTAATGAATAAGTTTTAAGTAAAGAAAATTTTTTGATGCCATGATTTACACCTTAATTCG
>JBDUEO010000042.1:0-12094 GCA_040002335.1 Parafilimonas sp.
CTATTATAAAATAGGTGTCGTGAATGTGAATATCAATAGCAGAGTTGCCCATCCATATACCTGTTAACCCTCCGGAAATAAACATGCTTACAAAACCAATAGCAAATAACATTCCAGGCGTAAACCGTATGCTACCGCGCCATAGAGTGGTAAGCCAGTTAAACACCTTTATTGCCGATGGCACCGCAATAAGCAACGTAAGCAATACGAATATAGAACCTAAGAACGGGTTTAAGCCACTTACAAACATGTGATGCGCCCATACCAGAAATGAAAGAATAGCAATTGCAAATAAAGAAGCTACCATTGCCATATAACCAAATATGGGTTTTCTTGCATTGGTTGATATTATTTCAGAAACTATTCCCATCGCGGGCAGAGCAATAATATACACTTCAGGATGGCCTAAAAACCAAAATAAATGTTGAAATAAAATAGCGTTCCCACCTTCATTTGGCAATGCAGTGTTGGTAGAGGCTACAAATATGTCAGACAGAAAGAAACTTGTTCCAAAGTTGCGGTCGAATATCAATAATATCAATCCGGACAAAAGCACAGGGAAGGAAAGTACGCCTAATATCGCAGTAAAGAATAACGCCCACATGGTTAAAGGCAGTCGTGTCATACTCATACCTTTTGTGCGCATATTTAGAATAGTAACGATATAATTAAGACCGCCTAATAACGATGATACAACAAATATCGACATTGCAATCAACCATAAATCCATACCATGCTGAGAACCGGGAGATGCATCATGCAAAGCACTTAAGGGCGGATAAGCTGTCCATCCACCACTAAATGGCCCCGTAGAAACAAATATGCTGGAAAGCATTACAACACTTGCTGTAAAGAAAAACCAATAGCTAAGCATATTTAAAAAAGGAGAAGCCATATCTCTTGCACCAACCTGAAGCGGTATAAGCAAATTGGCAAAAGTTCCGCTAAGGCCGGCAGTTAATACAAAAAATACCAGTACAGTACCATGAGTTGTAACCAATGCATAATATGCCTGTGGTGTTAGATGGCCATTTTCAAACCACCATTTACCTAATAAATCCTGAAGCCAGGGAAAAGATTGTTCAGGAAATCCAAGTTGCAATCTGAATATTACAGACATTAAGCCACCCAAAACAGCCCAAAACATTCCCGTAATCAAAAACTGCTTGGCTATTGTTTTGTGATCCTGGCTAAAAACATATTTAGTGATAAACGTTTCGTGATGATGGTGATGAGCATGCTCTTCCTGATGATGCACTTCTACAGGAACACTTACGCTGGCATCTGTGTGCATTGATGTTTCGTCACTCATAGTATTCTATTGAATAATTATATATAAAGCACTATTGTTACTGTGCTATTTAGCTACATTTTTGTTTTTACAACATTTACTTTTACAGATGCAGTAGCTTTCGTACTATCTGCTGCTAACTGAGGTTTTTTGTTTGACGGATCTTTATCAGGAAAAGCCGCATAATAATTTGGTTTTTGCTGTGCAAGCCAAATATCAAACTCTTCTTGTGTTACAACATTTATTACACCTTTCATTGAATAATGGCCATTACCGCAAATCTGATCACAACTTATTTCATACTCAAAATCAGGGTTTCCAGTTATTTCCTTCATTTCTTTTGTGGTATATTTTGGAGTAAACCATAACGAGGTTGGCGTACCAGGTACAGCATCCATTTTTAAACGAAATTGGCTTAAACCAACATCATGTATCACATCTCTTGAAAAAATTCTAAGATTTACCGGCTTGTTTTTAACGGCATACATAGTTTGTGATACCACAATATCATCAAAATTTTTAGTGTCAGTCCAATCTTGTCCTAAAGAATTACTGTTGGCATCATCTATCAGTTTGTAATACTTTTTTCCAAAAGTTTGATCCTGACCCGGGTAACGAAATATCCATCCGAATTGTTTACCTGTAATTTCTATTTGCATGGCATTTTGAGGTGCCGGGCCGGTAAAAGTAAACCAGTTTTTTAATCCAATCACTACTAAAACCGTCATGGCAATAGCAGGTACAATTGTCCAAACTAATTCAAGCTTATTATTGTGCGGAAAAAAATAACTTTTTTGTTTGTCGCTTTCCTGGTATTTATAACTGAAATAAAAGAGAAGGATTTGAGTTATAAAAAATACAGTTCCTGTGATCCAAATTGTAACCCAAAGCATTGAATCAACTTTCTCGCCCTGTACACTTGCAGAAGGAAATGCCAATAAGGTTTTAGGATAAAGCTCCTTATTACAATAGTAAACGCCTATCAATCCCGCTATTAAGAAAGCGATCATTAGAAATCCGTTTACTTTATTTTGCTCTTTTCTGCTTTTTTCATCGCCTTTAATAACCGAAACATATTCACTTGCCTTAGCTATTTGAAATATGATAAGGAATACTAAAACGATAACTGCTATTGTAAAAAACATTGACATGGTTCTGTTTCTGTTTTCAGTTTAAAACTATTCTTATGTATGATGTACGATGCTCTCTTTTAAAAATGGATCATATTCAGAAATTAGCGGCTTTTTAGCCAATGCTTTTCCTGTAAAATGTATCATTAATCCTATAAATAAAGAAGCAATTCCAAAATCTAACCAGCTTAATGCAGCATCATCTTTACGAATACTGCCCATAACCATCTGATAAAAATCTATCCAATGCCCAAAGATAATAAGGACTGCCATGAAAGTCATCAAAGTATAATTTCTTTTTACTGATCGCTTCATCAAAATAAGTATCGGGCATACAAAATTTATTATAATGTTCAAAAAGAAAATTCCCTTATATGCACCTTGTACACGATGTTTAAAATAGATTGTTTCTTCAGGTATATTTCCGTACCAAATAAGCATGTATTGCGCAAACCACAGGTAAGTCCAGAATATAGAAAACGCAAATATGAAAATGCCGAGATTATGCAAATGTTCCTGGTTTGCATATTCGAGATATCCTTTATTTTTTAGATAAATAAGCCATATAGCAATCAGGCACATACCCGTTACAAAAGAGCTTGCAAATGTGTACCAACTATACATGGTGCTGTACCAGTGCGGGTCTAAACTCATCAGCCAAAACCATGGCACTGTTGAACCAACTGTTAGGCCAAACCATACTATAAATAACGAAGCTGTTATAGTATTTTTCCAAACATAAATTTTCCCGGTAACTATATCCATCGGCTTTTCATCTGCTTCGCTGCTAAGTTTTCGCATTCTGTATCCCAATAAACTCCAAAGGCCAATAGACAAAACGCTCCATAACATAAAGAATACCGGATTCAAAAACCCTCTTTTGCCGTTTAATAACGGATCTTTTGCTACTGCAGCTTTATCAAGCCAAGAGTAAACACCATAAGATGGATCTATAACGACTATGTATAAAAAAATTAAAAGGGTGATAATGCCAAAAACTGGAACCAAAGTTGAAATTGCTTCGGGAACCCTTTTTATAACAGCTTGCCAGCCGCCCATTGCAAGTGTAGTAGCACAAATAAAAAACATGCTTGCATTACAAATCAACATCCAAAAAATACTATTATACATTAGTGTTCCCAGAAATACAGCACGTTCCTTTTCATCCGGGCTAACACCTTTTGTTATCAATCCAAGAATAAAAGCAATTACTCCAATGGCTATTAAAACCATTGACCATGTTTTCATTTTAGGAGAAACTTCAAACTGTTCTTTAACTGATGTCATTGTATTTTTTTTGTCAACCTATTTATTATTTTGCTGCGCTGCTATCTGTTGTTGCAGATTTTGCAGCCATATCTGCAACCTGTTTGGATTTTATATATGCTATAACTTCCCAACGTTGTGTTCGCGAAAGTTGTGATGCATAAGAACCCATTAAATTTTTACCATAAGTAACTGAATAAAACATCTGCCCTTCGGGCATGTTTTCATATTTAGCGTTGCCAACAAGCATTGCCGGAGCCGCTGGAAAAGCTCCTTTTCCATCATTATATAAAGGGCCATTTCCATTTAATTTCGGTCCATGACAAACACCGCAATAAATAAGATATAAGCGTTCTGCTTCTTTCATTTGAACGGAATCTACCGTTAAAGGATTTATTACCTGCTTTGATGCAACATAATTTGCGGTATCGCCAAGTGCATCTTTAGCATAAGGAAAAGGCATTTCCTCTCCTCTTGCAATAGTGCCTGCAACAGGCATGTGATTATAAAATATTTTACGACCCAATTCATTTACATCTGATGTGAATTTATCAGAATCAAGTGCAGCATAAGTTTCGTAGGCGCGGCTATAACCCATATCAGGCATGTAAACACGGCCCGGATCACGACGCACATCGCTGCATCCTGCAATAATTAAACCTGCGGTAATACAAACTATGATCAATCGCATTTTCATTCTTAAATAATTTAAACAGCGGGTTGTTCTTCTTTTAATAATGTTTGTTCTTTATCGTAAGTACCAATCCACCAGCCAGGTTCTGCATCCTGTACATTTACTTCAATTGCCCCGGAATTAGTAAGAAAATTCTGCACGTCATCAACATTTGTTTTTGAAGTACATTCTATTACCATTACAAACAGATCGTCTGTTGCCCTTGGATGAAAATGATGCTTCTTTACAAAAGGTGCCATTTGACACAAATAGCAGAATGTAAGTACCATTCCAACTGCAGAAAGCAACACGGTTGTTTCAAATGTTATAGGAATAAATGCAGGTAATGGAAAATGTGGTTTACCGCCAATATTTAACGGCCAATCACTGGTAAATATCCAACCCATTCCGCCTAACGCAATGGTTGTTCCCGAAATACCATAAATAAATCCGGCTGTGTGTAAACTGGTTTCGCGCAAACCTAAAGCATGATCAAGACCATGCACCGGGAATGGCGTGTACACATCATGAATTTTATAACCTGCCAAACGTACTTTTTTCACCGCAGGAAATAAAACATTTTCATCATCAAAACAACCAACTATAAATTTCTTTTTTGCCATAGACTCAGGCTTTAATTAAATCCTATTTTTAATGTACTGATGCGTGTGCAAATTCTTCAACCGGTTCTGCTTCTATCGTATCCATTTTATCTTTATAGCTTTCACCTGTAGTTTTTAATATCTGTTTAATTTCAGCAACAGCGATCACCGGAAAGTATTTTGAGAAAAGGAAATAACATGTAAAGAACAAGCCAAATGTACCGAGATAAAATCCTATTTCCCAAATTGACGGGCTATAATAATAACCCCATGAAGAAGGCAGATAATCTCTGAATAATGAAGTAACAATGATAACAAAACGCTCAAACCACATACCTATATTCACTATTACGCTCATGAACATAGTTACCCATAAATTTCTTCGCATTTTTCTTATCCAGAAAATCTGAGGCGCAGCCACATTACAAAACATCATTCCATAATAAGCCCATCCGTACGAACTGTAAAAGTTAGCTCTTGTATAAAAAAATGCATAATTTTCATACTGGTTCTGGCTATAAAATGCCATGAATAATTCCGTTAAATAAGCGCAACCAACTATTGAACCCGTAAGTACAATAACTTTATTCATCGCTTCAATGTGACCCAGAGTAATATAATCCTGCAATCCCAATACTTTTCTCGTAATTAGTAATAAGGTTTGCACCATTGCAAATCCTGAAAAGATTGCACCGGCAACAAAGTAAGGGGGAAATATAGTTGTATGCCAGCCCGGAATTACGGAGGTGGCAAAATCAAAAGATACAATTGTATGCACTGATAAAACGAGTGGCGTTGCAAGGCCTGCAAGTACAAGCGCAAGCGACTCTTGCCTTTGCCAATGTTTGGTAGAACCATTCCATCCGAAAGCGGCGATACCATATAACAATTTGCGCAGTTTGGTTTTTGCCCTGTCGCGAATGGTTGCAAAATCAGGTAATAACCCAGAATACCAGAACAACAGGGAAACAGTAAAATATGTTGATATGGCAAACACATCCCACATTAGTGGTGAAGCAAAATTTGGCCAAACAGGCCCGCGTGAATTTGGATATGGAAAAACAAAAAATGCATTCCACACACGACCCATGTGCCATATAGGAAACTGGCCGGCGCACATAACTGCAAATATGGTCATAGCTTCTGCAGCACGGTTTACACCATTACGCCATGTTTGCCTGAACAATAAAAGAATGGCAGAAATAAGCGTTCCTGCATGCCCTATACCAACCCACCAAACGAAATTTGTAATATCCCAACCCCATCCCACGGTGTGGTTTACATTCCATTGACCAATACCATAGGTAACTTCTCGGTAAACACTATAAATACCAAACAGCAACAAAGCAACGGAAATAAAAAACCCTATATACCATAATTTTCCGGGCTTGCCCTCAATAGGACGGCATATATCCTCGGTAACATCATGGTAGGTTTTATTCCCGTACACCAATGGTTCCCTTACCTGTGATTCGTATTTTAATAATGACATACCTTTTTCATTTTTGCCTTTTCGCTTATTTCACTTTTTGTGATACCGGCCTTATACTTCTATTTAGCTTTATTGGTCGCAACATTTGCAATCAACAATTTGTCAATATTTATCCTTTTGTGCTTGCTAACATATCCTCATCTCTGTTACGCACTTTAACCAAATAATTCACGTTAGGCAAAGTATGTAATTGTTCTAAAGAATGAAATAATCTTTGCTTATTATGTACCCGCAATTGTGTTACTGCGCTATTATGATCGTTTGAATTACCAAACACAATAGCATTTGTTGGGCAAGCCTGCTGGCATGCTGTTTGAACATCCGGCATGTTATCAGGTGCTGCTGCATTTGTATTTAATGGCCTGCTTTCTTTTTTAGCTTTTAATTTTCCATCCTGGCAACGCTGTACGCAGAAGGAGCATTTTTCCATTACACCACGCGCTCTTACTGTTACGTCAGGATTTAAAACCATCCTCGTTAAATCTTCATTCATTACATGTACTGCAGGATCAAGCTGACCTACACCCGTAAAATTCTGGTTATCCGGGAAGCTGTCTGCGCCTGTATAATCGGCCCAGTTAAAACGTCTTACTTTATACGGGCAGTTATTAGCACAATATTTTGTTCCAATACAACGGTTATAAGCCATTTGATTAAGTCCTTCGCTGCTATGATTGGTAGCACTTACGGGGCACACATTTTCACAAGGCGCATTATCACATTGCTGGCACATTAGTGGCTGAAATACAACCTGTGGATTTTCCATATCGCCGCTGTAATAACGGTCAATACGTATCCAGTGCATATCATGAAAGCGTTTTACTTCGCTTTTGCCAACTATAGGAACATTGTTTTCTAAATGACACGCTACAACACAAGCACCGCAACCAATACAACTATTCAAATCAACGCTCATGCCCCAGTGAATACCAGGTTTGTCATAATAAGGATACATTGTTCCCTGCTTTTCATACGCAGGTAAGCCACCGAATGGCTCTTCTTCTTCCTGACGGTCGTTCAATGTCTCATCAGGATCTTTTTTGAAATGAGCTAACGTCATTTCTTTCATTACATCAGTTCTTGTTCCTGTTGAAGTTGTGTAAATATTATGTGTTTGTATTTGAGCAATGTCAAATGTATCGTTGGTTCTTTCAATAGTTATATCTGTAACCTCATAAATTACATTTGTGCCATTAAAAGAGGTAAAAGGAAATACGTTCTTACCAACGCCTGCGGCAACTTTTCCAAGCTTTTCTGTACGGCCGTAGCCCACAGCAATACCAACAACATTTGGATGAACTCCGGGAATGATTAGTATAGGAAGAGATATTGAGCCTTTTCCATTAACCGTAATTTTCACAACATCTTTAGCGGGATATACTTCGTACTTATCAGTTTGTGCATCATCATTAAGATCTATGCCTAATAAGGTTTTTGCCATTGCTGGCGAAATAATAACATAGTTATCCCAGGTTGCCCTTGATATAGGATCAGGTAATTCCTGCAACCATGGATTGCTAGATCCTTCACCACAACCAATACCAATTTTTTTGTATAATACTAATTCTGAAGCGCCGGATTTGGATGAATTATTTATTGCGGTTACAGCATTGTTTACCAATGCACCATTATAACTTCCTGCGCTACCCATTTTTACGGGAGTTGCCGTGGAAGATATAGCTGTATCAGTTATTGATTTAGAATTATTATTAAGCGAAACATTTGTAGAAACGTTGCCAATAATACCATCTTGCAAAGCTTTATCAAAAGCCATTTCATTACCAAGCTTTGCAACCCAGTAATTTTTAAAGAAAGTATGATAATCTGTTGCAGAAGCAGACCATTTTAATAAGCTATCCTGCCACTGGCGCGTTTTGAATAGTTGATTAATAGTCGGCTGCATAAGAGAAATATGTCCTGATTTCGGTTCTGCATCGCCCCAGCTTTCGAGGAAATGATGATCAGGTATTACATACTTACAAAGCTGCGTTGTTTCATCATTTCTTGGATTAAATGAAATAGAAGCCTTTACATTTTTAAGCGCATCAGTAAATGCTTTTGAATCACTCCAGGTATAGGCAGGATTTGCGCCATGAAAAAGCAACGCGCCTACTTTACCCGAATTCATATCACTTAAAAGTGCAGCAAAATCTGCATCTGTACCTGCTTTACTTTTATTGATAACAGACCAGTCTATTGTATTGCCGCTTGCACCAATTGCATTATTAATTGCATTTATTACCTGCTGAATATTTGGATCATTACTTCCGCAAACAACCAGTGCAGATCCACGATTTGCCATTAAATCTTTTGCAACTCTTGCAATACCTGCATTAAGTTTAGGATCATTTATGTTGGATGAGCTTTGGCCTGTTAAAACATTCAATAAGGCAACGGCAACAGCGCCTGTTTCAGAAGGCTTGTGAATGAAACGTTCATCAGCATTAGAACCAGTTAAACTTAAAACCGATTCAAAATGATAATGCTTTAGCATTACCGGGTTTTGCTCATTTATTTTCTTGCCAACTGAATACTGAGAAGCAAACTCAACAGGGCTTAACCATGTGCCAAGAAAATCTGCACCAAGGCTTACAATAACTTTTGCTTTATCAAAATTGTAAGAAGGAATAGCACGCTTTCCATAACTTATTTCATTCGCAAGCAACATTCCTGTGTAAGAATCTGCATCATACACCACGTGCCTGCTTCCGGGATATTTATTTAAAAATTGGTTGATTACCTCTAACCCTGTTGGTGAGTTGATGGTACTTGTAACCAATACAACAGATGCGCCGCCAAGGCCACCTAAAGCAGCACCGATAGATTGATCTATATATTCAAGCGTTACTTCTTTACCATCAATAGAAGGGAAACGTAACCTTGCCGTATCATATAAACTTAAAACTGATGCCTGTACTTTCGCTGAGGTCCCGCCTTTTGTTATTGGAGATAATGTATTGCCTTCAATTTTTATGGGGCGGCCATCTCTTACTTTTGCCAAAACGCTGATTGCTTCACCATCCTGCACGTAAGTAGTTGCATAATAATTAGCATTACCGGGTACAATATCTTCAGGTTTATTGGCGAAGGGAATAGATTTTCTTACAGGTACTTCGCAACTTGCTGCAAGCAGGGCGGCAGTAGTGCTAAAGCCGAGATATTTTAAGAAATCTCTTCTTTGTGTTGGCGCCTTGAATAATTTACCGGAAAGCTCAAATGGTAAGTCTTCACGAAACTCATCTGCAGAAACTTTTTTTGAAGTTTCGCTCTCATTCAATTCACCAAAATTTTGCCAGTACTTCTTCTCCATAATATAATGTTCGTATCCTTATACTATCTTAATAATGACATTTTTGACATTCAGTTCCACCAATATCTTTTACCGTTACACTATCCATTTTATGGTTCTTAATGTCTACTTTATATTTTTCGTACATACTGTAAAAGCCGTTATTATCAAATTGAACTTTTGTAGTACGATGACAATTTATACACCATCCCATGGCTAAAGGCGCAAACTGGAACATTTCGTTATAACTGGTAACATCTCCATGGCATGTTTGACATTGAACCCTGCCTGCATTTACATGTTGCGCATGATTAAAATAAACATGGTCAGGAAGATTATGTATGCGAACCCATGCAATTGGCTGTGCCTTGCTTGCATCCCAGGGCTGGCCCGGTGTATAGCCTGCATATTTATACAACTTCTGAATTTCTGCAGTACCGTTTATCTCTTTTCCATCACCATCAACCAGCTTCTCGCCTTTGTATTCATTTATAGCCATGTGGCAATTCATACAAATATTCACTGAAGGAATAGTTGCCTGTTTACCCTGGTAAACACCAATGTGGCAATATTGACAATTAATCTGGTTGGTGCCCGGGTGCACTTTATGCGAAAAGAAAATAGGTTGTTTGGGTTCATACTTTTGCTGACGGCCTAAACCAATGGCACCTTCTGTAACATAATAACCGCCTATTAAAAATAAAACAAGCGTAAGTATGGTGATGTATGTTTTATTTTTCCAGAATGGTATTGGTTCCATTGCAGGCACGCCGTCTTTATCATCTGCCATCTTTTTAAGATTGGCATTTATATATAATAAGGTGAAGGCTACAATTGCAAGAATTAAAGTAAGAATTCCAAACAACAAAGATTTATCTCCATCGTCTTCAGAATTCTCATTGCCGGTTGTATTACCGCCACTGGCAACTGCTGTTGTTGCAGGAACCGATTTTACATAAGCAAGAATAGCATCAATGTCTTTATCTGATAACTGCGGAAATGCAGTCATTTGAACTTTATATTCACCGTAAAGACTTACGGCATAAGGATAGCCGCTTTGTATAACCTTAGTGCTGTTATGTACCCAATCATGAATTTTTGCAGGATCGGGCCAACGAGCTTCTACACCTGCTAATGCGGGGCCAACAAGCTTTTCGTTTACTTTATGGCATGATGCACAATTAGCCTGGAATAAGGCGTGGCCATCTTGCGCAAAACCGCTTATTGAAAACAGAAAACCTGCCAATAAAAAAAATGAAACTGCTGATGCCTTTATTGAATTTATTCGTCTTTTGAACATATCACAAATCTGGTTGTTGCGATGTTGGGAAATCTTCGATGGGAGCAAAAATATGACAGGATGCTGACAATTCACATATCATTAAAAATTTTTTTTAACAACAATCATTTCTTAAGTTAAGCGCTTCATATTTTTAATTTGCAATCATTTAAATGAACAAACAATATAAAAAAAATATTGCAATATTTGCTTCTGGTACCGGAACAAATACTGCTAACATCATTCAATATTTTTCAGCAAAACAAACAGCAGGTATTGCACTGATTGTTTGTAATAATGAAAATGCCGGTGTTTTAAAAATTGCAGAAGCAAATAATATTCCTTCATTAATTATTCAAAAAGAAAAATTCTTTAAAGCGGATGCTTACATAGCAGAATTAAAAAATGCAGCAATAGATTTTATAGTGCTTGCCGGTTTTTTATGGAGAATTCCTTTGCAGCTAATTAATGAATACCAGAACAAGATCATTAATATTCACCCGGCATTATTACCAAAGTTTGGAGGCAAAGGCATGTATGGAAACTTTGTACACGAAGCCGTGTTATCAGCCAAAGAAAAACAAAGCGGAATAACCATACATTTTGTAGATGAGTTGTATGATAATGGCAAAACGGTTTTTCAAACCACCTGCCCGGTTTACGAAAATGATACTGCCGAAACTTTATCTAAACGCATTCATGAACTGGAATACAAATATTTTCCAAAAGCGATTGAAGAGTTGATTGAAAAAATATAAGAATTGACAAAAAAAAATCAATTTCTGAATAAGCTAAACAGCCAATCAACCAAAAAAATAATTATGATGCTGCCGATAATTATTATACCAATAACATAAGGCATCAACCTTTTCTTTTCATCATCACTACTTATCATTACAAATTAAATTATTCATTTGCGGCATTCCATAGCATTGCGCCGCCTTTTATGCCTTCGCGGTTGTTTACAATAATCATATTATCATCAAGTGGAATGGTAAGATTTTTGGCATTACCGCCACTGATGTACAAACGATCATAATTAAAGACTGTTTTCAAAACGTCAAACACTTTT
>JBDUEO010000043.1:0-12002 GCA_040002335.1 Parafilimonas sp.
GCACAACAACATGCGACTCAACATAATTATCCAATGCTTAATATAACAAAACAACAGGACGGCAGTTACGAAGTGACGGTTGGCATTCCAACTAATGTTCCATTACCCGGTAATAATAATAACATAGAGCCCAAAAGAATGATAATGATAAAAAACAAAACGCTGATAACGGAAGTTAGAGGAGATACATCTGTGATAAGAAAAGCAATCCAGGCAACAAGAAACTTTATGATTGATTATGAGCTAAGAACACCGGTGATACCTTTTCAACAATTGGTAACAGACAGGAGAGAAGAGAAAGACAGCACAAAATGGTTAACAAGAATATTCACACCAATTATTTAAAAGCACCTTTAAAATCAATTACCATCGTACTATCATTATTTCTTGCATAAATAAATGCCTGTTTGTTGTTTGCCAATTTTATTGGTTTTATCGAACGCACCTGGCCTTTTACAATAACGCCATTTAATTTTTCTGCAACAACATTATTATTGCCTTTATTTAAAAGAATAGTGCCGTAATCAGCATCATATCTTCCCATTTGAATATTGTTATCATAATAATTTCCACCCAGTAAAATATCAGGAAAATGCGCACTGTTCATATCTGCAATGGTTGCTGTTCTATATGATGAAAACTGAGCATTTACAGGCATTGGAACAGCTTTAAAATTTAAGTTACCCTCATTTATAAAAATAGTATTAGCAAACCAATTCGCTGTTAATGTTGTTGCTGATTTTAATTTGCTTTCAGAAAAGATATTAGCTAAGGATGCTTTTGCAAAATCTGCGGCATATAAATATTTCTTTTTTAGAAAAGGCATTTGTTTTTGCAATTCATCTTTATTAGCAAAAGGAATTTCTTTATGATTGATATAATAGGTAAGTACTTGTTCTTTATTTCCGTTGTCATCAAAATCGTTTATGTACAACCGCACAGGTTCAGCATCGCTTGCTTTCAAACGGCTATTTAATCCAAGGTTTCCTGCAATCAAATCTATATCACCGTCGCCATCTACATCGCAAGGCATTACAAAATTCCACCAGCCTTTTTTATCTGTTAATTGCTTTTTAGTAAAGTGCCCATGATCATTTATAAATGCAACAATACCGCCCCATTCAAGAGAAACAATTAAATCTTTATCACCGTCTTTATCTATATCAAACCAAACAGCGTTTGTTACCATTCCAACATTCGACAGATCTTTGGCGAATTGATTTGTTACATCTTTAAATTTTCCTGTACCATCATTCATTAATAAATATGACTGTGGCGTTTCGCCATAATGAAACGGTACAGCTCTTGCGCCTATAAACAAACCAACATAACCATCATTATTAAAATCACAAGGCACAACACACGATTGTGTTGTGTAGATATTTGAGAAGGCATCTTTTTTTCTTACAAGATTTCCATTGCCATCATTAAGATAAACACGCGGCAAAAGATTCGAATCTGTTCCATAATATTCGTTGCCGCCGCTGGCTATAATTAAATCAGGCTTATTATCATTATTTACATCAGCCCAACATGCATCAACATCTTCATAAATACTATCTCTATCTAGTGCAGGCTCATTAACCTTCTGAAATTTTCCTGCTAATGTTTGAAGAAATACAGCAGGCTTTTCTCGTTTAGATGCGCCGATAAAAACATCATCCAATCCATCATGATTTATATCTGCAATGGCAAGTGCCGGGCCTTCGGATGAATTCATATGCGGAATCAAAGGCTCACGATCAAACTCAGGAAAGTCATTTTCATGATGCCTGTAGTTTAAATTTATATCGTGTGTAATATCTTCCATTGCATTTGCGGGATTATAACTGTACTGCTTTAATTCGTTGTAATTGAATTGAGGAAGATTGTTAGAATAATTTATAGTAACGATTTTACCGGTGTCTGCCTGCCAGTTTATTTTTTGGTATGAATTGTTTGGCCAGATAAGAATAATGGAATCAACGTTTGCTTTTTTTAAACCAATATGTATGGGAGTTTCTGCACTTGATAAAAACCCATGCAATGGAAATTTCTCATAGGTTCTAACATTATTCTTTGTAAAAACAATCGCCTTTGCACCAATAGCATTTATATTGTTTGGCGCACCTTTTAATTTTAACTCAATAAAATCTTTTTCTTTATTATCGTTTGATTTGTTTTCATAGATCATTGCAGTGGCATCAATATTATTTACTGCAATATCAAGATCACCATCGTTATCAAAATCTGCTGCCACTGCGCCATTTGAAAAAGTAGACTGATCATTTTTTATAGCCGGTGATAAATCAGAAAAAGAAAGAGATCCATCATTCTTAAAAAATTTATTTGGAATTTTTATTTCAGGAAATTTATTGATGAGCGACATGTCTTTGACGTCAGGATTATTTAATCTTATATCCATTTGCACCTGCTCGTTTGATACATAATTTATATAATCCATATCATTTAGCCGCTTCGGAATTCCGTTGGAAATAAAAAGATCTTTCAATCCATCATTATCAAAATCCATCCACAACGGCGACCATGACCAATCTGTTGCAGCAACACCTGCATATAAACCAACTTCACTAAACACACCATCTCCCCGATTGTATTGCAAGTTGTTTCTTGTATATTGATAACTGTACCCGTAATTTATTTTTATCTTAAAAACGTCTTCATCATCTTCACCTTCCGATCGCTTTAAAATATATGAATCAGATGGCAGCATATCCATACTAACAATTTCAGGCAGTGCATCATTATTTATATCAGCTATATCAACACCCATTGTATATTGACTGGTGTGCATAAAGCTGGTTGAATCTGCTTCTTTAAAAGTGCCGTCGTGATTATTAAGATATAAATAATCTTTTTCATGAAAATCATTGCCAACATAAATATCCGGCCATCCATCCATATTGATATCTGCAATACAAATTCCTAACCCGTAACCCAAAACAGAACTATTAACGCCAGCCTGTTTTGTTATATCTATAAAATGTCCTTTATCATTCCTGTAAAAATGATCTCCGGAAACATCGCTTTTGGTATTGATCATTAAATTCCGCGGCCCATATGTTCCGTTTTGATGAATTGAATGATTCAATAAATACATATCAAGATCGCCATCTCCATCATAATCGAAGAATGCCGCCTGCGTACTAAAGCCTGAAAAATCAACACCATATTGCTTTGCTTCATCTTCATAATAAGGCACACCATTTTTATCAATGCCCTTACAAATTAAAAACTCATTACGGCTGTTTAAACTCTCATATTTACCAACACGGCAAACATACAAGTCAAGCAATCCATCATTATTTATATCAACAACCGAGACACCTGTACTCCAACCACCATCATTCGGTATATGCGCTTCTGCAGTTACATCTTTAAAATGCATATTGCCTGTGTTGAGATATAATTTGTTTTGTCCCTGGTTTGATGCGAAGAAAAGATCAATTAATCCATCATTATTAAAATCACCTGCAGCAACACCTGCGCCATTATAAAAATACATGTAATGGAAAACGTTGAAGTTATTGGTTGGTGTAAGTTTATTAGTAAAGTTCAGGCCTGTTTGTGTTGCATTTAATACTTCAAAAGCAGCAGGTGTTTTTGGGGATGAACATGCTGCAAAAAATAAAATGAACAGCATTATATAAAGCTCATAATTCTTATAGTTCATCATACAGCTTCACTTTGCTTATGAGCTTTTTAATTATTGTGAATTTGAAACAGAACAGGAAAATCATTATTACGAAGAAACAATAAGTATTGTTTGTTATTGCTATTAATTTCTTTAATATCTTTTATTTCTCCACGCACAGCGAGGCCCGATTTAGTACAATCCATGCAGGTAAAATTTCCTTTCCCATCATTTATTAATACACTTCCAAAACTTGCGTCCAGCCTTCCAAATTGCGGAAAGAAATTATCTTCATTGCCACCAATTACAAGATCAACTTTTCCATCATTATTTATATCTGTACAACTAATTGCGTCTATTGATGATACCTGCGCCATTACAGGCAATTTTTCTATAGTGAAATTCCCGTTTCCATTATTTATAGCAACACAAGAGCTTGTGTAATTAAATTGTTTTATAAAACCTTTATTTAAAAGATCAGCAGGGAATAAATCCTGTATAGATTTTTTTGCATAATCCGCATGTTGCAGATTTTGTTTTTTTATTGTGGGAACTTCATCCTGCAAATCATGCTTTAAAAAAACAGGCACATCTTTTTCATCAATTGTACGGGTAAGTATTTTATCTGTATTTCCATTTTGGTTAAAATCATCTAACCAAAGTTTTACAGGATTTTCTTTATCAGGGTTAAGATAAAAATTCTCACCAATATTCCCTAATATCAAATCCTGTTTACCATCACCGTTTACATCAGCCACACTTAAACTTCTCCACCATCCAAACATATCTGAGAGATTGGTTTTTATTTCCTTGAACTGATTGCCCTGGTACTGAAAAATTCTTGGCGTCATCCATTCACCACTAATAATTAATTCTTTATTCGCATCACCAGTAATGTTTGCCCAGGCAGCACTGGTAACCATACCTATATTTGCGATAGCAGGCGCTTTTGTTTGCGTTACATCTGTAAAATGCCCGTGGCCGTCATTCTGTAAAATATAACTGCGCGGATTTAATCCGTAATTGCGCGGCTCATTTCTGCCGCCTATAAACAAATCAAGATCCCCGTCGTGATCGTAATCGTAAGCAATTGCAACAGCTATGTTTGATTCATTGTTTGGCAATGCAGATGCATCTAAAGTAAAGTTTCCTTTACCATCGTTAATGAATAACCTGTTCTGCATTTGACGACTATATGGCGGACTGTTATTGCCGCCAGGCCCGATAAAAAGATCCAAATCTCCGTCGCCATCTGCATCAAATAATAATAATGCCTCATCTTCAAAATCTGTAAATTGTTTAAAAGCAGGTTGATCTTTCTTTATAAAATTACCATCTGCGGTTTGCAAATAAACCTGCCCCGGATGATCTTGTGTGCCGCCAATAAAAACATCAGTTAAACCATCGCCATTTATGTCTCCTGTTGCAGCTTTAGGCCCTTCTCTCGAAAGCATTTCTGGCACATTGCGCTCATAATAAAAATCTACATAATTATCTTCAACATGTTTTTCAAAATTTGATTTTACAGAATCAATTAAAGTTGCAGTTAATGGCTTTAATTCATTATAAACATTTAAAGAAGCTGGTTGTTGAATTGTATAAAATGTATCAACTACAGGATGCATGAATTTTGAATAAGAAAGATTTGGCCAAACAATCACCATTGAATCAATTTTATTCAGGTTTCCTAAACCTATAATTTGCTTATAATCCATGGAAGACTGAAACCCGCGGCTTGGCATAACTTCGCGGCTAAAAATTTGGCCATTTGCATATAGCTTAATAATACTGCCTATAGCAAACGTATTTTGTTTTGAACCTTTGAGCTTTACAGCGACGTAATGATTTTTATTGATTTGCCTTGCATTGTTTTTATACACAAAGGCAGGTCCATTTTCGTTATTGATAATTAAATCAAGGTCACCATCATTATCCAAATCTGCATAAGCGGCCCCATTTGAAAAAGAAGGTTGCGTAAAGCCCCAGCTTTTGCCAACATCTTCAAACATTAAATTGCCGTCATTCTTAAAAGCTTTATTTACTAAAGCATTTTGCGGTATGTGAGCAAGCACTTCGTCAACATTTTTTTGATTGTTTGATAATACCTGCTTTTGCACTTCCTGGTTTGCAAAAAAGTCAACAAAATCCAGGTTAGTTACATCACGGTTTACACCGTTGCAAACATATATATCATTCAAGCCATCATTATCTGCATCAAACAAAAGAGCACCCCAACTCCAATCCGTTGCAGCTACACCGCTTAAATTTGCTATGTCAGAAAAGGTTCCGTTTTTGTTATTTAATTGCAGGCAATTCTTCATATATTGATAATAGAAATCCTGCCCTATTTTTTTATGAAAGAAATCGATGTTATCAAATGAACCTAAAGTTTTTAAACGATAATCATCGCGTGGTAACATGTCTGTCGTAAATATTTCAGGATAACCATCATTATTTATATCAGCCATGTCAGAGCCCATGGAAGAAAGACTTGTATGAGAAAGGCAATCCTCAAAATCATCCTTAAATGTTCCGTTCTTTTGATTGATATATAAATAGTCTCTTTCATAAGAATCATTTGAAACATAAATATCAGGCCATCCATCATTGTTTACATCACCGACAGATATGCCTAACCCAAAACTTATCAAACCACCATGTATGCCCGCTTCTTTTGATACTTCCGTAAAATGTCCATTGTCGTTTCTGTATAAATGATCGCCACCACCTTTTAAAAAATCAGCAACAGGCCAATCTTTATCCGGAAGATCCCTGCGGTTTACATAACCCAAATCATTGATTGGCATTGGGCTGTTGTCAATCATAAAACAATCCAGATCACCATCCATATCATAATCAAAAAAAGCAACCTGTGTTGTGTATGCTGAAATATCCAGTCCGTACTTTGCGGCTTCTTCGGTAAACGTAAGATTATGGTTATTGATGTACAACTTGTTTCTGCGATTCCTGTCTTTCATATGACCGGCATTACAAACATAAATGTCTAGCCAGCCATCGTTATTTATATCCACCATAACCACACCGGTACTCCACATACTATCCTGTTTAATACCTGATAAAGAAGTAATATCTTTAAATTTAAAATTGCCTTTATTTAAATAGATTTTATTATCACCCATATTTGACGTAAAAAATACATCGGGCAACCCGTCATTGTTTAAATCGCCAATGGCAACGCCGCCGCCATTATAATAGTTCCGGTAAGTAAATCCATTTTCCAGTTTACCATCTGTTACTTTGTTATTAAAATTTATACCAGTGTTTGTTTCAAGAGAGAATAAAGTTTTACTGCGACTACAGGAAAATAAACAGCAGATAATAAACAGAAATACCAAATAAAAAAGAGGAGTATTAAAAAAGTATTTCATCAGATACTCAAAGTTGCTAATCTTTTATACAAGATAATGCTAAATAATAAGTAACACCATCAAAACTCATTGAGACGGTTTTAGTTAAGTTTGTAAGAGCTATAATGTTTGTTTAGAGTTATATAAGCATGCCTTGACAGTCAATAAGCGTTAATTCATAAATTAAAAATAATAAAAGAGGCTGCCTATTTTTGAGACAGCCTCTTAGTAATTTATAAAGATCAAATAAATTAATTAATAACCTGGATTTTGTATCAGGTTTGGATTAGCTGCTAAAGCCTGGCTAGGAATCGGGTATACAATATAAGTTGTACCAGCATCTGCAGGTTTATAAGCAAATGGCTTAAGGAACATTCCAAATCTAATTAAATCTGTCCGTCTAACGCCTTCCCAATATAGCTCCCTGCCTCTTTCTGCTAATAAGGTTGTAGGATCATATACATTTGAAATATTTACCAAAGGCATTGTAGTTAATGGATTAGCGCCACGTGCAACTCTTAATTGATTTACAAGAACTAAGGCACCGGCATTATCTGCTGCAGATGCACGCATTTTAGCTTCAGCTACCATTAGAACAATATCAGGATATCTAAAAAGCATTAACCAATTGCCTGCAGTACTATAACTTGTTGTTCCCAGTGTATAATCAGGGGGGTATTTAACTATACGTATCCCGGTTCTTTCCAAAGTCTTTGGGTCTTGTTCATTTAAATTAGGATCCAAGGTTGGAAGAAATATTAGCGGATTATTGTTCCTATCCTTTTCTGCTACTCCGGCCTCATTGTACTGCTGACCTATCAAAAACCCAGGCCTAATACCGGATTTATCGGTACTTCCCGCATAAAATCTTCCTCCGATCCTTTTATCTTTTAACAAGGTATCTTTTGCTGTTTGTGTAATTGCTACATCGTTTACAGCGAACGAATTATAAAAATCTGCCGTGGTGGCAAAACCGTTCCAGCCCGCCTGCGGATTTAAAGGGGTATATTGATTATAATGAAGTGTAGGCCACCACCTGTCTTGCACGCCTGTATAACCCGGGGAAGTACCTGACGCATTCGTAGTAACACCCGATGCATTTGGCAGAGCAAAAACAGCCTCGGGCGAATTAGCATTTTTCCAGTCGAAATTGCTGAAAAAATTTGGATTATAAGAATATTTACCACTATTCATAATTGCGGTACCGAGTGTGATTACCTGTTGCATATCAGCATCATCAAAAGTAGGAGCAATTTTATTTACTAATGCCCCATGATTGAGGTATACTTTCATAAGTAACATTCTTGCAGCGTCGGGATTAGCCTTATAAGAAGGATTGTCGGTACTAAGTTGAGGCAGAATAGTTGTTAATTCACTAATGATATATTGCACTGCACTATCACCACGAAAAACAACTGGCGCATTTAACAGATTTTCTCCTGGTTGTCTAACCGGGTATTGCCCAAACAAATCCAATAATTGGTATAAAGAAAGCGCTCTTAAAAATCTTGCTTCTGCAGCCTGTTCCTCAGTAGGATTAAAGGTTAACACATTCGTAGCGTCAAAATTGATCTTATTAAGACCATTCCATGTATTAATGAATATGTTATCACCATCATCTACCGGCCAGTTATGTTGGTGCAAACCAACCCATTCTCCATTGTCATACCAATCACTTTTGCGTGTTGGCACAACCTGTTCATCGCCGGATACGTCTTCAAGTGGAGCAACCTGGCTTGCCAAACCAACATAGGGGCCGCCCAGATCAGTATATGCAGATTGGAGAAATAAAGATGCGTTAAAGGAATTCGCAGCTTCTGTTAATGTCAATGTACTATTTAAATTTTGGTCTAATTTGGTACAACCGATGCCAATAGCAGAGCCAGTAATGAAAAGAAGCGCTACTATTTTAATATATTTATGTTTATTCATACAATTAAATTTTTTTTTACTGGAAACTATAAACCGAGATTAAAACCGAAAGTTATTACTCGAGGGGTTGGGTAAGGTAAATACTCCATGCTTCGGGATGGATAGCTATTTAAGTTCTTGTCAATATTAACTTCGGGATCGAAACCTTTAAACTTAGTTATTACAAATAAATTACTCCCACTAACAAAAACGTTTAAATTTTTAATACCTGCTCCTACATTACCAACCGCATAACTAATTGTTGCATTTCTCAACTTGAGATAATCACCGTTTTCGAGGTATCTTGTTGATACTTTGGCGCCATCGCTGATAGATTCAGCCGTACCAAAACCAGTAGTGGCAACATTTAATCCCTTGGAGAAGAGACCAACATTAGTTATTGTATTGTATGTATTATTATATATTTTATAATCGAAAGAACCTCCGGCATTAATTGTTAAAGAAAGTTTTTCATACCTGAGTGTAGTGCTAAATCCTAATATCCAATGAGGATTTGGATCTCCCGCAAAAATTGCTCCTTTATTTGCAGAATCTATAATTTGGTTTCCGTCTTTATCAAATCCCTGGAATGGTTTTAAATAATATACGTCAACAGGTTGATTATTAGTAATTGCTTCTGCATAACCACCAGAAACTCCGTTACCATCGACTCTACCCGTAGGAATAAGAGCCTGCTTAAAGTTTGTCAACTTATTTTTATTATAAGCCACATTAGCCCCTAAATCCCATCCAAAATTCTTTTTATCTATAATACTTGCGCTAACTGAAAACTCAGCACCCTGATTGAGTAAGTTAGCTGGTAAATTTATAAAGAATATAGAAGCTGGGGCTGGTTGAATGGCCGTACTCTGAAATAAAACATCAGTTGTGTTTTTATGATAATAATCGAATGAACCGGAAATTCTTCCTTTCAAAAATGCAAAATCAAGTCCTAAGTCTAGTGTAGTTGTCTTTTCCCATTTTAAATCCGGGTTAGCAACATTCGTTTGTCCTGCCGAATTATAAGCTGATGAACTAACCTGGGCTTGGGAAGCTCCTGTTGGAAATTCCTGGTTACCAGTGATACCCCATGAACCTCTCAGTGCTAATTGAGATAAAACATTACTATTGTTTAAAAAATCTTCATTACTTATTACCCATTTAGCGCCAAAAGAAGGAAATACACCATATTTGTTATTAGAGCCAAATTTGTTAGAACCATCATCTCTAACAGTTGCTGTTATATAATATTTATCAGACAAATTTAAATTAACACGTCCAAACACAGACTGCAATTCAGCGGTTGGGTCTACGCTTTGCGAAGCCGGGTTAATTTTTTGGGCATTTACTAAAAAGCTTGAATAAAGAACATTAGTTCTGGTTGCCTGATCTAGGTTAGTATTAAATCCTGACCCGGAAAAAGTGGAATTAGAATAATCAGTTTTATAATATTCATATCCTCCAACAGCGTCAAGCTTTAATTGACTTGTAAGATCAGTATGATAAGTTAAAGTATGCGTGAAAGTTTGAGATGTTAATGCAGCGGTAGATACAGCTCCAAATCCTGAACCAGACACTCCCTGTATGCCATTTACCCATCCATCTATAGCCGTATTTCTCGTACCGGTTCCATGATTAATGGCATACAAAAACTTGTAATCTAATCCTTTTATAATATTAACTGTAGCAGAAATATTTGCCAAAACTACATCCACATTTGCCTTATCATGGTAAGCATCAATCACTGCTAAAGGGTTAGGTACTCCAAAACTACTTGCTGTATTATTTGTCCATAAACCATTGCTTTGTTTAATATTAACTGTAGGATTCCAGTTTAATGCCCATGCCATCAAATTTCCACCTGCACCAGCTGTATTAGATATTAGCTGCATTTGTTCCGTAGTATGGCCTGCAATTACATCAAAATCAAGTGTTACACGCTTATCCAAAAATTTTGCCTGTCCTCCAAGGTTTCCCAAGTATTTATCTAATGATGTATTTTTAAGAAAACCTGGAGTAGAAGAACCTAAAAATGAAGCTCTGAATTTTACAGTCTCATTGCCTCCGCTTACAGCAAGATTGTAATTCTGGGATAAAGTATTTTGTGTAATTTCCTTTAGCATATTAATTGAAGCTCCGGAATCTTGGTTAAGGTTATTTTCTTTAGCCCTGCTCCTAAATTCGCTTGCTGACAAAAGTGGGTATTTTTTCATATAGCCTGCGGCAACTCCAAAGTTGCTGCCAAATTCTACTCTTGTAGCTGCGCTCGTTGCCTTTTTTGTAGTAATAATTATAACACCATTCGCACCACGTGAACCATATATGGCTGTTGAAGAGGCGTCTTTTAATACATCAACTTGTGAAATGTCGTTTGGATTTATATAAAGCAAAGGATTTGATTCAGGTGTTGCACCAAATGGCAAGCCATTGGCGCCTAAATTTAAGCTTGGCCGTGCAGTTCTCCCATCCAGTTCTACTCCGTCAACTACATATAAAGGTCCATCACCTGAACGTATTGAATTATTTCCTCTGATTTTAACAGTAGTAGCAACGCCAGGCTGTCCGCTATTAGAAGTAACATCCAAACCTGCCACCTTATTCTGAAGTAATTGATCCGGGGAAGTTATGTAGCCCTGGTTAAAATCTTTTGATTTAACTGAAGCCACAGCACCTGTAAGATCCTTTTTCCGTGCTGAACCATATCCAACTACTACAACATCATTTAATGTAGAATTATCCGGTTTCAAACTGATACTTACATCAGTTGAAGAAGTTACATCAAGATCCTGGGGCGTATAGCCAATATAACTTACGACCACTGTTGTAGTTCCGGAAGGTACATTTAGCTGATAATGACCTGTAGCATCTGTAGTAGTTCCGGTTTTTCCTCCCTTTACTACAACCGATGCACCCGCGACAGGGTTTCCTTTTTCATCCAAAATTTTTCCTGTAATTGTTTTTTGCGCATGAGAAACAAAGGCTAAAAATAGCAGTATCGGGCACAGCATAAGTGCTTTCAACAATCCTTTTGATATCATAATACAAGCAGTTTAAAATTTTTATACAAGCTAATAACGTGTAAATATATG